>BTQB01000027.1:0-14986 GCA_036985655.1 Anaerolineae bacterium
TTCCCTTCAAGAAACTCGAGACTGGCGCCGCCATCTCTATTAGTAAATTGCCCTACTTGTCGTCTAGTGCTTCAATGCCAGGCAAACTTCTACCTTCCAGGAATTGGAGACTGGCGCCGCCATCTCTATTAGTAAATTGCCCTACTTGTCGTCTAGTGCTTCAATGCCAGGTAACTTTTTGCCTTCAAGAAATTCGAGACTGGCGCCGCCATCTCTATTAGTAAATTGCCCTACTTGTCGTCTAGTGCTTCAATGCCAGGCAAACTTCTACCTTCCAGGAATTGGAGACTGGCGCCGCCGCCTGTGCTTACATGGCTCATTCTATCGGCCAAACCGGCTTTTGCTACAGCAGCGGCCGAATCTCCTCCCCCGACAATCACTTCAGTTCCCTGGCTCGTAAGCGCGGCCAGGATGGTTGCCAAGGCATTGGTTCCGGCGGCGAAACGCTGAATTTCAAATACACCCATCGGTCCGTTCCAAACGACAAGCTTGGCGCCTTGTAAAGCGCCGTTAAAGTATTGAATAGTAACTAGACCAATATCCAAAATCATTTTATCCGCTGGAATAGCGCTGATAGTGACTTCGGCTACCTCAGTGTCGTCCCTTACTTCTCCGGCTACTATGGCATCAACAGGCAGCAGGATTTTCTCAGAGGCTGTTTCTAATAATCGCATCGCTTCTGGAATCGCCTTCTCCTCAACCAGGGATTTCCCGACTTCATAGCCCTGAGCCTTCAAGAAAGTATTGGCCATGCCGCCTCCAATAAGCAGCCTGTCAGCTGTCTTAAGAAGATTTTCAATCAGCAGGATCTTGTCGGCAATTTTCGCCCCGCCCAAAATTGCCACGTACGGGTGGGCTGGATTCAACACAGCTCTTGAAAGAGCGCTAATCTCTTTCGCCATCAATAAGCCAGCGACTGCTGGTCCCCCCTTTGCCCGCATAGCCCGCGCAGCGCCCTCGGTGCTCGCGTGGGCACGATGGGCTGACCCAAAGGCATCGTTAACATAGACATCAGCCAGCTCCGCTAATGTAAACGCCAGGTCTGGGTCATTCTCTTTCTCCCCTGGGAGAAATCGCGTGTTTTCAAGAACCATGATTTGTCCAGATTGCATCTTGTCCGCTTCCTCTGACACTTCACTGCCAACCACTTTATCAACCCTAATCACAGGACGGTCCAATAACTCTTCAAGCCGGAGAGCTACTGGTTTCATAGCAAACTGCGTGTCTTTTGCCGACTTTGGACGTCCTAAATGAGAACAAAGGATTAACGAAGCGCCCTTATCTAACATAAAATTTATTGTTGGAATTGCCGCAATTATTCGGGTGTCATCGGTAACAAATATATCTTCGTTGGGATCTTGGCTGCTCAGTGGCACATTAAAATCAACCCTGGTAAGAACCTTCTTACCACTTATATCGATATCCTCAATAGTTTGCTTTTCCATTGTGCTGTTTTCCTTAACAAGGACTTGATATCTTAATTAGCTTTGTTTGCTGAAAAAAGACGCATGTTCCCTGTAGACGACTTCTCAATGATTATTATAATTTTGCCTTCACCAACCATTCTAGTCGGCAGAGTTCATAAGGCGAGTGATGGATGTCAGCCATTATTATGCCAATGATCACCCAGCGACTTACGGCAAACATATTACTTCTGATATATAGATTGTTGCCTTTGCATCCAGCTTATTGGCTGCAATAATGTCTTCTGTGGTAGTCCCATATTTGCGAGCCAGACTGAACACCGTATCGTCTCCCCGTACAATGTAAGCTGTCATACCAGGACAGAAAGCAGGATTGGCTATCGGGAGCTCCAGGGTTGAACCTGCAACAATATCCCCGCTGTCTATTCCATTAATTGCCATTAGCTCTATCGATGTATTGTGCTTATTAGCGATGCTGTAAAGGGTGTCTCCTGGTTGGATGTTGTATTGAATGGTGATCATCTGGCTTTGTGGTGTTGGCGGCTCCTGGCTTTGCTGCGTCGCAAGCTCCGGAGATTGAACCAGATCAGACGTTGTTGATTCAATCTCGCTGTTTTCTTGAGCAGAGTCAACGCTCTCGGGGCCAGGCGACGAAACTGGTTCTCCCGGTAAGAATACTGCTTTCTCTGGATCAGTACTTAGTGAGATCAGTAAATCATTAACAACAACATCTTCAGGTAGATTCCGCTGGACTGATGTTGTGGTTCTATCACGATTAGCTACTAGCGTGATGGCAATGAACGTGGCTAAGGCACAGAATATGGCGCTTATTACCAGGACGAACACCATGCTCATACTCTTGCGCTGTGACTGGTCCATTTCCTTGCCCAAGGGTTTATGTTACACTTGCTCCAAGATTATGGCAAGTTGAGCGAGGGTTTTGATCGATGAACTTTCAGCGGAAGAGGAAAGAATTAGAACGGTTGGAAATTCAGGTTTTAGCGCCATATGCTCTCAAAAGCGCCAGTTCGAGGGGGCGGGCTCACCCAGAGAAGGAATCAGCGACGAGGACAGCCTTTCAGCGAGACCGGGACCGCATCATTCATACAACCGCATTTCGAAGATTGGAATACAAAACGCAAGTATTTGTGTTTTACGAGGGCGACCACTATAGAACTCGTTTAACCCACACACTAGAAGTCTCCCAGCTTGGGCGTTCAATCGCAAGAGGCTTGGGAGCAAACGAGGATTTGACTGAGGCGATATGCCTTGCCCACGATTTGGGACACCCTCCCTTTGGTCATGCTGGAGAAACGGCATTAAATAGTTTGTTAAAAGACTATGGGGGATTTAATCACAATACCCAGAGCTACCATATTGTGACCCAATTAGAAAACCGTTATCCAGATTTTCCGGGGCTGAATCTCACCTATGAAACTCGCGAAGGAATGCTTAAACACGAGACTGAGTATGATAAAAGTGACGCCATAAATTATGAACCAAATAAGAGGGCATCGCTTGAGGCTCAAATCGCCAATGTTGCCGATGAAATTGCCTACAATGCCCACGATTTGGAAGATGGTTTACGAGCTGGATTGTTTCATCATAGCGAGCTGGCGCCTCTCGAACTTTGGCAGTTTCTAAAAGATGATATTGGCTGGAACGGACTGTCATTTACCGAGATCACCCGCCGCCAGCTAATTCGCGAGTTGATCGGGTTAATGGTTAATGATGTTGTCGAAACATCAGCGGCAAACCTTGAGCAAAAGAAGCTGGCATCCGCAGATCAACTGCAGGACCTGAACTCAAACGTGGTCAATTACTCCCCACCTCTCATTACTCAAACTCGATCCTTAAAAGATTTTCTCTATGAGCGAATGTACCGGCATTATCGCCTCATGCGCATGCAGACCAAGGCTGAAAGGTTTATTAAGCAAATATTTGAAGCATATGCAAGCGAACCGAAAATGCTGCCGGACAAAATCCAATACCGGATGAATTCAGAATCATTACCCCAGGTGATTGCTGATTATATCGCCGGCATGACGGACCGATTCGCCTTGGAAGAATGGGAAAAATTGTTTGACCCCTATTCCCGCGCCTGATCCTTCCTTTACGTGGAAGCTCGGATCGGACATATCACAAAATAAAAGACCTCTTAATTAATATTATGAGGCCCTCTTGCTTCTTATAATATGCAGCTTTTCAACCAACTCAGAACTCAAGCATCTCGTCCACCCGGCTTCGTATATCAGACTGTTCTTCTAGCTCCCCTTCTTTAGCCCAGGCTGATAGTTCCACAGTAAATCGCTCAAAGAAGCTTTGTGGCGGCAAGGTGCCCGATCCATACTCCATCTCTGTAATCTCAGCATTAACAATTAGTGATGCTGTCTCTAATACTATAGTTTCATTTGGTCGCCCTAGTACCGGTTCACCTTTAGGCGCCAGCTTTGCCTTTATTGCGTCATCAAAAAAAGCATGGTCACTCATAATCACTTTTGTGACTGTACGAATATCATTCTTATCAAACAGCCAAACCTCAAATGCGGAAACACTTTTGGGTGAATCGGTTCCGATAGTATCCGATATGCCAACGCCGCATTCGCCGAGAAAGTCACCTTCAATATTCTCTATACTAAAGGAGTCGTCATAAGTATCATGCCCTCGAACATAAGTGGTTTCGAAACGTGCTATGGGTGTAACTTGCTCAGCTGTACTTTCACTCGCTTCTAAGACAGATGGAGGTGCAGAAATCGGTTCGCTGGATGCTGCTGAGGGCGATCGGCCGCCGCGTCGCTGCCACACAAGGAATATAGCCGCCAACACTATTGCCAATAGGATTAGGAGACCAAAGACGAGCACCCAGAAGAAAGGATTTCGTCCATCGCTTTCTTCTACAGTAGCGATGGTCTCAACGCCAGTGCAGCCTTGGCCATTGTTTACAATTACGGCTAAAGATTCTAACCGCGATTCTTGAGCCTGGGTCTGACTCTCAGAAGCAAAAGAACAGATGGCCTGTTCAGCGTTTGGCCAATTACGAAGGGCATTCTTGACCCTATCATTGTTATTATCAAAGGAATAGAGATCGGCTAATGAGACCAGGTAAATCTTCTGGTCATCCAGAGACAAATTTTCAGGACCCGCTCCCGTGTATTCGACAGGCCAAATACCCCATCCAAAGAGAAACAAACCAATGGCCCAGCCTATAATAAATGCTACGACGACAAAGATAATAAGTCGTGTCTGATTCTTATCCATAATGTCACCTACCTTTTGCCCTCCTGGTGGGCGTGTCAGTTGTATGCATTTTCAAAGATCGGGTTGATCAATATAGGTCGCTTTCTGGCTGTTTCAGAAATTCAATATTCTTTCCTACTAGCAAACCTATTTTAACTGCACCCAAACTCATCTAGGTGACATCCCCTCTGCGAGAATTATCTTACCATAACATAATGGACATATTAAGGCAAATATTATGTTTAATCAAATCTTTTCGACCGATCTTCCCTGTGGTATACTCAATTATGGGCAATTCTCGACGTTTACGGTTGAGGATTGGCGAAGGCGCTATACTTTTTCCTGAGATTGTGCGAGCATCATTAACAGGTAAACAATGATAGGTTTTTAACACTATTTGGTGCTCAATGGATAAGTTTTAGGAGAATTGACAGAACGGAGTTGGTTTTTGTCTAATAACCGCACTCAATATGAAGAAGCCTTGATGCAGGGGCATTCCTTCAGCTGGGATCAGCAGTGGGAGCATGCAATTCAAGAGTTTCAAAGGGCCATCAACTTTAACCCTGAAGAACCCGCACCTTACGCAGGGCTCGGCATGGCGTATTTCGAACTCTCCAATCTAGAACGATCCTTGCATAACTACAAGTTAGCTGCCCGCTACTCGCGCGGCGAAATGATTTATTTGAAGCATGTTGCCGATGTCCAAGAAAGGCTAGGATTTCTCCACGACGCCGGCCAGACATATATGGCAATTGGAGAAATCCAGCTTAGGCGCCGTCGGTTAGATGAAGCAGTGGGGAACTGGCTAAGAGCTGTCCGGCTGGAGCCAGATTTGTTGAGCGGTCATCAACGGTTGGCGGCCGTTTATAAACGACAAGGGCTTACTACAAATGCGATTCGCGAGTATTTAGCTATCGCCAGGATATACAGCACGCGTGGCGAGAAATCCAAAGCGTTAAAAGCATGCCAATTAGCTCTCGAATTAAATCCTCGTAACCCTGATGTTTTGACAGCCATGGAACTTGTCGAAAGGGGCGATAGTCTTTTTACAGATATTGAACCGCCGCCTGTTGACACCCAAAAGGATGACGGAGAAGTTCCGGATAAAGTGGAGCGGGCGGTTAGTGCGCTGGAAAGTGACTTAATCGAGTGGCAGCCCGCCATAGAAAAGGTACCCGCGAAAGATCCAATTGAAAGTGCACAAAAAATTGCCTTAGAGGAATTAGCCACAGAAATTTTTGCAAATGAAAGCATTGATAACACTCCAGAATCTACAGAAGGCATGAGTGTGCTCGAACGGGATGCCTTTATCAGCCAGGCGCTTGACTTTCAAACCCGAGGCATGGTCGGCGAGGCCATCAGTTGTTTTGAAAGCGCAATCGATGGTGGATTCACCAATACTGCTGCAAATTTTTCTCTAGGTATTTTGTACCAATCTCAGTCCCAATTAGATAAATCTATTGGTCAGTTTCAAAAATCTTCCCAAAGTGAAACCTATCGTTTAGCCAGTCATTATGCAACGGGCACTATTTACGGATCACTTGGCAGAACTGGACCAGCGGTTCAGAATTTTGTCACCGTCCTTAAGATCATCGATCTTGGTGCGGTTCGCGAAAATCAGACCGATAGGGTTGTTGAGTTATATGACTATTTAGAGGGCGATCTTTTAAGCAGCGGAGATCCTGACAAAGCAACCAGGTTTGTAAAATCACTTATATCATTTTTGGGACAAGGCGAGTGGGAAGCCAAGGTCCAGACAGCCCGGAACCGGCTGAATGATCTTTCTCTAAACGACCAGGTTTTAATTTTGGGCGATATGCTTATTGCTGGATCTACCCAGGTGCTGGAATCGCTCCATCTAAGCCAACAATACTCAGGGCGAGGAAAGTTTGACACAGCTGTTGAAGAGGTTTACAGAGCAATTCAGCTCTCACCAGACTTTTTACCTGGGCACCTGCAATTGGCCCAGTTGATGGCTGATCAAGATCGGATCAATATCGCCGTCGAAAAGTTTGTGATGATAGGTGATACTTATAATGTTCGAGGTGATGTAAAAGCGGCAGTTGATACCTACGAGAGAGCTCTCGAATATGCGCCCACTGACATTCCAACAAGAAAGCAGTTAGTCGAGCTTCTATTGAAGAGTCAGCAATTAGAGCGAGCTGTCGATCATGCCATTGCTCTGGGTGAGACCTATTACGGTCTTGCCCAGGTCGACATGGCAAGAACGGCATATGTCGATGCATTAAAGATCACTGCCCAATTACCCGATGGACAACAATGGCGTCCTAATCTTCTAAGGCGGATCGCTGACATTGATATGCAACGACTTGATTGGAAGGAGGCGATTGCAGCATATTCCGAATTAAGCAAGCTCGATCCCACCGATGAAATTGCAGCTTCGACGTTAATCGACCTCTTTTTCAAGATTGAACGACCGGACCTAGCTGTAGGATGGTTAGACCAGTTTCTCATTCGGCTTGTAAGAGAAGGGAAAGGGGTTCGCGTGCCACCTTTCTTGGAGCAATTAGTTGAACAACGACCTCATGAGCTGGGTCTGGTCGATAGATTAGTAAGACTATACCTCAAGCAAGAACGTAAAGCTGAGGCCCTCAAGTTGCTGGACGAACTCGGTGAAGCCCAATTGGACAGTGGTGACTTAAGGGGCGCCATGAATACCATTGAAAGGATACTTCAACAAGAACCGGAAGATGAAGACAGTTACAAGCAGCTGTTAGAGAAAATCAGAGTGGACGTTAATTGATGGATTTTCCTGATTGCGCTATCTGGTAAAAACTCATCCGATTTCTCAGAATAATTAAGTGTTATTTCCCTATCATAACTAAACTGCAACGAACCTCTTAAAGTGAGCCCAATGGGATTATTAAAGTGGTCGCATGTGCCAGATTAAGAAGGTGCCTTCTGCTCTCGAACGGAGCTTAAATTGGAACAGATTACATACTTCTTAGACCGCTTCGCTGAAAGCCCGATCACGAACATTATCGACATCGCATTGGTTGCCACCATCATATTTGGCCTTTTCTTTATGATGCGCGGAACACGCGCTGTGCAATTATTCCGGGGAATAATTGTCCTGGTTTTATTGCTTGTGGTGATCTCAATCAGTGTAATCAATTTAACCGGCTTTAGATGGCTGGTAACAGTCACTCTACCAGCACTTATAGTATCAGTACCTATCATTTTTCAGCCCGAGTTGCGTCGCGCTCTGGAGCAACTTGGACGTACAGATCGTTATTTCCGCATCTTTCGGCGTAATCAAGAGAGTGATCTTGTTTTAATTATTGCCAACGCTGTTTTACGTTTATCTCAACGGCGGTATGGCGCCCTTATCGTTATTGAGCAGGATACTGGTCTTCAAGATTTTATTGAGACTGGCGTCACCCTCGATGCTAAACTCTCCCCCGACTTACTTCTGACCATATTTAATAAACATACAGAACTGCATGATGGCGCGGTTATTGTACACAACGATCGTCTAGCGGCCGCAGCCTGCGTTCTGCCCTTATCAACCCGATCTCTTTCGGATCGACAGATGGGTCTCCGGCATCGAGCTGCCATGGGTATTAGTGAAGTTAGCGATGCTGTTGTCATTGTCGTTTCCGAAGAAACGGGCCAGGTATCCATCGCCCATAATGGAAGAATTCTTAGAAGGCAAGATCCTTCACGTCTCGATGTAATTCTCACTGCTTTTCTCCAAGGTCAGTCCAGCCCAGTTACAGTCCAGTCCGGAAACGTTACTAGCACACAATCATCGGGCTCTTGATGCGTTTCCTAAGGTTTGTAGTCTCCAACGTACCCACTCTATTATTCGCTATAGCTTTAGCTGTCGTGATTTGGGCGGCCGCGATCAGGCAAGCCGACCCTGTAGAATCAAGGATTATTGAAATACCAATGGAGATTGTCGGTAAACCGGCCGACGCCATTATTATTGGTCGAACACCCGATTCGGTCTTCATAACAATTGAAGGTGCAGTTTCAGCTTTGGACCAGATTTCTCCAGCCGATTTTTCTGCCGTAATAGACCTATCAGATGTACCTTATGGCGAATCTGAAATTGAAATAATCGTTAGCGGTGGCTCAGACCAGATAGCGATCCAGAACCAGTTCCCTGAATCAACTACTTTACGACTTGATCAAATAGTTACCAGGGAAATCCCTGTCTCTTTGCAGGTTCGAGGTGAAGTTGCCAGAGGTCATCGTATCGGGGACGTTGTGGTTGCACCGGATATCGTTCAGGTTACTGGTCCTGCAGAACGTGTCAATCAGTTATCTGAAAGCCGTGTTACAGTTTTTGTTGACGACGACCGCGAGGATATTATCGAGCAACGTCAACCAACATTTTTTGATGTTGATGGGAATGTAGCCAGTGTTGTAGGATTAACTGTCGTTCCATCAGAAGTCGAGGTCGTTTTGCCGATTGTACAGATGGCCGGATTCGCTGAAAAGCCAATAACTGTTCGTTGGGACGGGGAACCAGCATCAGGTTACAGGCTGCTGGATGTTACCGTCGATCCGGCCAGTGTACAGGTGACTGGATTACCTGCGCTCCTAGAGGGCTTAAGAGTTCAAACGGACGCCATTGATATCACCGGCTTGAACGAAACTCAAACTTTGTCAACCGGCCTTGAGCTGCCGGAGGGCATCTCCATGATCGATGTACAGCCTGTTTTTGTTACAGTTGTAATCGAACCAATTTTTAGTAGTGACATTGTTCAAAGGCCGGTGGAGATTCGTGCCCTTGAGGAGGGTTTCGAGGCCATCGTTGATCCAGAAGATGTTCGAGTCTTCTTATATGGTCCCCTTCCTATTTTAGATACCATGACTGAGGAAGACGTTCGGGTTACTGTCGACCTCTTAGACTTGATAACCGGAACGTACGTTCTCGAGCCATTTGTTAGTCTGGCAGTCGAAGGGATAGAAGTGCGTTCGACCCAACCGCCAGCAGTGACTGTAATCCTTTCAGCATCAATTACAGTTACTGAGGAGTTAACCGATACCGGTTCTCTGATCGACCTGGAGACATTTAATCTCACGATAGATACCAACGATTCAGGATCTTCCTACTGGGTCAATCTTGAGTTGCAGCCGCCGGCAGCTCTAATTCCTCGGGGTCCAACAATTCATCGAGGATCTCGCATCTGATGAATAACAAGCCCATCGTGGCTCTGGTCGGCCGACCTAATGTTGGAAAGTCTACTCTCTTTAATCGAATTATCGGTAAACGATTAGCTGTCGTATCTGAAGTAGCAGGAACAACCCGGGACCGGTTGTATGCCCAGGCAGATTGGGGTGGCGCCACTTTTTTGTTGGTGGATACTGGTGGGATCGAGTACACGGCAGGATATAACTCTCAGCCACTTTCCGAAGATTCTGAACGATTCTTGCCTATGATTCTGCATCAGGCGAATATTGCTATCCAAGATGCTGATGTCATCGTCCAAATAGTTGATGGTCAGGCCGGTGTTACCTCAGCTGACAAAGAGGTTGCCGATGTTTTACGCAAGTCTAACAAGCCAGTTCTCATCGCGGTTAATAAGCTAGAGTCAACAAAGCTCTGGGATCAAGCCTATGAATTCTATGAGTTGGCTCTTGGTGAGGTATTCCCGATTTCAGCCTTACATGGTACAGGTAGTGGGAATCTTTTGGATGCAATTGTCCACTCTTTTCCTGCAATCACCACAGAAGAAAACAATAATACAATCAAAGTGGGCATCTTTGGCAGGCCCAATGTTGGAAAATCAACCCTGATTAATCGCTTATTGGGAGAAGAACGAGTTATCGTTAGCCCCATCCCGGGCACAACCAGGGATGCTATCGACACGATGCTTGTCAGCCAGGGAAATGAATTCACCCTAATTGATACAGCTGGTATTAGGCGGCGTGGGAAAATAGAACCCGGTGTTGAGAAATATAGTGTGCTGAGGGCCCTGCGTGCCCTAGGGCGGACTGATGTAGCTCTACTCCTGGTGGACGCGACAGAGGGAGTCACGTCTCAAGATGCGCATATAGCAGGTATGTTTACTGATGCTTTCACCAGCTCCATTATCTTGGTAAACAAGTGGGATGTCGTTGAAAAGGATTCTTATACCATCAATCAGGTTACTGATACAGTCCGCCAGGAACTAAATTTTCTTCCTTATGCACCAATCCTTTTCATATCTGCCCTGACCGGCCAAAGAGTTAACAAAATATTGCCAGCTGTTAAAGAAGTTTACGACGCAAGATTGTTCCGGATCCCTACTTCTGAACTCAATAAGCTGACCCGGAACGCAGTAGACAAGCACCCTCCACCTCAAAAAGGTGGTATTAGAGTAAAATTTCTTTATGCCACTCAGGCTGGTATCGACCCACCAACCATCGTGTTCTTTGTAAGTAAACCAGATTGGGTTCATTTCAGTTACCGTCGCTACCTAGAAAATCAAATTCGACAAGTTCATCCCTTCATTGGCTCGCCGATCCGCCTTGTCTTCCGCCAGAGAAGTGATGAACGGTACAGCAAGAAAATATAGGTAACTTCTCCGTCTTAGCGATTAAATAGGTTGTCCAGGGCCTGACCGAATGCAGCCTGCCACATCCCCCAACTGTGACCCTCCGAACGTTCTTCGTAAACCAGATTATACCCTCCATCTCGTAAGACCTGTGCTAGCGCACGGTTGCCTGAAAGTATATTCTTTCTTGTTCCATCGAATTCAACATCTGTCTCATAAGATCCCACGACCATGTACGGCCGAATATGAACCGGCAATTGTCTTTCCACCTGCAATCCACCAATGTCTTGAGAATAGGCATTTATCAAAGGATCGACATTCTCCTCAATGATTGCTGAGATCGATCCTACCAGGCCAAAAGTATCGGGCCGTTTTTGTGCTGCGAATAATGCAGCGTTTCCTCCCAACGACGATCCCAGAATAGCAGTGCTTTCCGGGTTAGGATCGGTTGCGTAGGTCCCTTGAATAAAGGGCGCCAGTTCATCGGCCAAAAAACGCACGTAGGACTCATTACTATAATATTCGAAGTTCCGATCAAGTGGCGGAATGAAGACAGCCACAATCGGAGGAATCAACCGTTCTGCGATGAGTCTATCCAAAATAGATGGCGCATCGATGATGTTTAAATAGTCGCTCCCGTCGTTGATATATACCGAGGGTAGCTGCTCTCCGACTATTTGACCTGGAGGTTCATATACAAAAAAAGTCCGGGTTTGATTGAGGTGTTGGCTGTCGATTGTATGGGTAGTAAGAGTGCCTGTAAGTATCTCCTTGGTAGATGCAAGGAACTCTGGCGGAGTCTGATAATTCGGCATTATCAAACTTGAGTTAGGACCTGTCGCCCCCGGGCTCAAATTCGGGTTAAACTGATCAAGAACGAGAGATTGATCATCTACCAAGAACTGATAATCAAGGCGCGCGTCTTCTTTGAATAATTCGCTGTAGTACCAGAGATCTGTACCCTCAACTCTCGAGAGTTCCGGAGCCACTTCAACGTTCCAATTATTCATATCCCCAACAAGCTGGACCTTATATCCTTCTCCTCGGTATAAGAAAACAACCTGATCATCTTTTATCAACGGCCCCGACTCGAGTTTTGCTGTAAATAAGTTTACCAATCCTTGTCTTTCGCTTCGTTGGCTTCCTTGCACTTGCTCCAAAAAAGCTGCAAACCCTGGAACTGACAGAGAACTAATTGTTGGGGTGGTATCGATCTGCACATCTTCTACTTCCTCCGTTATTGCTGGGGTCTGTCCAAGAACCGGCTGGTATAGTTGACAAGCAGCACTTAAAAATACAAGGATCCCTAAGAGAATCAGCATGCCTGATTTGTAGCTTAACATCATGGTTTTTTATCACGAACAGTTGTAATCTACGAGTTATCACAACTCAATGAATTCTTTGGAGCAGTGTATCAAGCTAGTTAAGTTTCCAATAACGTCCTGATGAAAATTTATCTGCATTCAATTGGCTGCCGCCTTAATCAAAGCGAAATTGAGACCATGGCCCGTCAGCTCATGGCGGCCGGTCATGAAATAGTCAATAAACCATCACTTGCTGATCGAGCCGTCATTAACACCTGTGCCGTAACCAATCAGGCAGCTAAGGATTCTCGTATTGTTCACCGAAGAATCCGCCAATCTATTAAGGGAGCAGAGGTTTATATCACCGGATGTTATGCAACCATCGCCCCCGAAAAAATTAAAGTGCTTGACGGTCAGGATCACATCATATTGAATCAATCAAAGGGAAATCTTGTTCAGTTGATCAATTCAGATTCCAATTCTGATGTTGAACAATATGATAAGGAGCCAATCCTGCGTGAATTATTATCCAGCCCCTTTGGACACACCCGCGCCTTTGTTAAAGTCCAGGATGGTTGTGACAATAGCTGCACATTCTGCCTAACAACCGTGGCCCGCGGGCAAGGATGGAGCCGTCATCTAGGGGATGTGGTATCTGAGATTCAGGCCCTCGCTAATGCAGGTTACCAGGAGGCTGTCTTAACAGGCGTGCATTTAGGGAGTTATGGCAAAGACCTTGGTGATAATACAAACCTCGCTGCTCTTATAGCGGCTATTTTGCATCATTCCGATATCCCGCGCCTTCGATTATCATCATTAGAACCCTGGGATTTGGTACCGGAATTCTTTTACTTGTGGAATAATCCACGCTTGCTTCCCCATCTACATATGCCCCTTCAATCGGGAAGTGACCGGATCTTACGGCGGATGGCCCGACGCACCACATGCAAAAGCTATCTCCAATTGGTTTCAGCCGCTCGAAAAGCTATTCCTGATCTAAGCCTGTCAACCGATATCATTACTGGTTTTCCGGGTGAAACGGAAGATGATTACGAATCCACTTTCGATTTCGTTTCTTTGATTGGTTTTTCTCGGCTTCACGTTTTTTCCTACAGCAAGCGCCCTGGTACGGCCGCTGCAAAAATGTCTGGCCACCTACCCAGGAAAGCAGTAAAAGCGCGAACTCAGAGAATGATCAAATTGGGCAAGAGCTTGAGTCTGTCATTCCACCAAAGTTTTGTTGGTCAAAAAAGAAACGTTCTTTGGGAACGTCCAACTGGCGCTATCAACCAGGGGATCGTATGGATTGGATATACCGATAACTATATCCGGGTAAAGACGACAAATGAAGACGATCTATTTAATAAGATTAGTCCAACCTGGCTTTTTTCTCCTGAATTGGATGGCATGATCGGCAGCATCGAGGATCCAGTTTCTGAGCGTGGTTAATGAAGAATCAGATCAGGTGTGATTGCGAACCTGGCTGGCTTTTAATATTTGGTTGGCACAAACGTTTGTTCGTCAAATGGCGGGCGAATATACCCGGTTCCTTCTTTTCTCTTAGGCAACTCGATCGGTTCCGGAAGCATATCCTGGTATGGAATCATGCTGAGAATGTGACTTATACAATTTAGTCGTGCCCGTTTTTTATCGTCGGCATTAACAACATACCATGGAGCCTGTTTTATATCTGTGTAATCGAACATGCGATCCTTGGCTTTTGAATATTCCTCCCACTTATCCCTGGATTTAATATCCATCGGGCTCAGCTTCCAACGTCGTTTCGGATCCATGGCACGCGTCTGAAATCGAATTTCTTGCTCTTCATCGCTAACTGAGAACCAATATTTTAGGAGAACGATGCCTGAGCGCACTATCATCCTTTCATATTGAGGGCAGGATCGTAGGAATTCCCTGTACTCGTTCTCGGTGTTGAATCCCATTACATGGCCAGTGATCGCCCGTGTATACCAGCTGCGATCGAATAGAACTACCTCCCCAGCTGCCGGAAGATGGGCCACCCACCGTTGAAAATACCATTGGGTTTTCTCCTTTTCAGTAGGGATGCCCAGGGCAACAACCCTGATGGTCCTGGGATTTGTACGCTCAACTATTCGCTTGATTACGCCCCCTTTTCCCGCTGCATCTCGTCCCTCAAATACGATAACCACTCGCTGCCCTGTCTCTTTGACCCAATATTGGAGCTTAACCAACTCTTCCTGAAGTTTGTTTAGTTCATGGAGGTAAAAGCTGTTTCTCAGTTTGCCGTTTTTTTTATACTTCTTCGCCCAATTGCCCGTTATCTCGTCCAGGTAATAATCCTTCTCGTCAGGCGGCCGACCATCCGATGGCGTCATCTTACTAGTTACCTTCCCCCTAGCTTCTCCTGAATCGACTTTCTCTTCGTGGTTCTCGGTCATCTTATTCATCGTCACACTCTCCCTGGATGAATGAACTATCCAATTCCTGCGTTCAACCATTATACAATTTTACTCAAGGGTTTCTAGCAACA
>BTQB01000028.1:0-14766 GCA_036985655.1 Anaerolineae bacterium
ATTTGACCCAGAGCGCGATGCAGCATTTTTGCATGAACTGGAGACATGATAATGCGAGACATCACTGTGCCTTTGGGCATCCTGGGCAGCACTTGGGCAAAATCAATAACCAGCTCGGCCGGTGTGTGGCTTATGAAGGCAACGTTTGCATAAACAGCGCTAAGCTCTTTGGGTATCTCAATGGTAACCCGTTTGGGTTTTGGCATTGATTGGGGCTGTTGATTTGACATAAAGTAATCTCCATAAGATTTAGCTATCAAATCGATAAGTTCTTCCTAGAATCAAAGATACCTTATCTCAAGGCAAAGGGAAAGAGAGTTGACTCAAAAGGGCTATTGCATCACTCTTCTGGTTATGGAAAATCAACCCCATATTAAGGATATTCTTAGCCAGATGAAGGTTCGGAATTTGATATCAAGAAGGGAATGGTTGGCAGCCATTAGTGTCGCCGTGGGGCTAACCATAATATTAGCTCTGCCCTATGTGCTTGGTTACGCTTTTGCAGGTCCAGATTTGACATTTACAGGCATCTTGATGAATCCAGAAGATACCCAGAGTTATTTCGCCAAGATGCTCCAGGGTTATGATGGCCAGTGGCTCTACAGGATTCCCTTTACCGTTGAAGAGCATGATCCCGCTTTACTTGGGGGCCTTTATCCATTATTGGGACATATTGCACGTCTCTTTGGCCTCTCTCTGGATGCGATTTGGAATCTCTCCAGATTCATAAGTTCGGTTATTCTCTTTGTAACAACCTTTGCCTTTATCGCAACTTATTTACCTGATAGAAGAGAAAGATGGAGTGCCTACCTTCTGGCAATATTGGGATCTGGCTTGGGATGGCTTTTATTTATAATTAACCAACCTTATTGGCTTGGCGCATTTCCTGTTGATTTCAAGATGCCTGAGGCCCATCTTTTTTTTAGTGCTTTAACATTTCCCCATGGGATGCTGGGCACAGCCTTGTTGCTGGCTTCGTTTGTTTTTATTAAGAAGGCTTTGAATTCAAATAATGGCGCCTGGCTCTTTGCTATCCTTGCCGGCCTGTCGAATTTGTTATTGGGGATCATATATCCTTTCTTGATATACCTAATTGCTGTTACCTATGGGGTTTACTGGTTATTTCGCTTATATCTAGGACGCCGGATTGAATGGTTGGATACAGGTTTATTGGCAGTCGCATTAATCATCCCTCTACCCTTATATATATATTACTACTACACATACCAGGTAAATGAAATCTTTCGAACTTGGGCCGACCAGGCTGTCACTACATCTCCGGCTATACCCCACTTTATAATCGCGTACGGTCCGCTGCTTTTATTAGCATTATTGCCATTATTCATCAATAAGAAGAAGGGATCTAATCGAGGTTCTACCACATTGTTATGGTCTTGGATTATAGCAGCCTCCTTGCTTATATATGCACCTATCAACCCACAGCGCCGTTTTGTCCAAGGAGTCCAAGTTCCCCTATCTATCCTGGGGGCAATAGGAATTTACCAGGTGTTTTTACCCTGGTTGATGGGCACTAGATTGTTCCAAAGAGTCTTGAATAGACCGCGTTATTCAATTGAAGGTCTTGAACGGCTAACTGTTGTGGCGATCATCGCAATCCTCGCATTGTCAAACATATATGTGCTGGCCTCAATGTCGATAACCGCTGCCATTCAAAAGCCATACCCATTCTTTCGGGAGAAGGACGAAGTGGCGGCAGTTGAATGGCTCAGGAATCAGGATGGTCCTAGAACTGCTGTAATAAGCGCCTATGAAACTGGCAACTTTATTGGAGCACGCGCTGGAAAACCTGTGCTAGTTGGGCATTGGGCTGAAACGGCCTTTTGGGAGGATAAACTTGATAAGGCAATGACTTTTTATCAAGACGAAACCAGTGACAGGTGGCGAATTGATTTGTTGGACCAATACGGTATCGGTTTTGTCTGGTATGGAACCATGGAGCGACTCCTAGGTGATTTTGATCCACTGTCTGCGGATTATCTATTTCTGGTTTACAGCCATGGTGATGTTAACATTTATGGCGTTAGATAAATAGAAAAAGATCGGATTATAGAGCGAAGATAGGTATTAGATCAAATTCTTAGATTTTTTGCTTTAAGAGGATATAATTATGGTATCAGGTTGAGCAAGTTAAGATGGTTTTACAGGCCAAATCTTGCGTATCTCTTCTACCTAAATCACTTCTATATTTCCTTAAATCCATGGTTAATAGGATTCTTCCGCGGTACTAACGTCTCGTTGTCCTCACAATTTTCCTGAAATATACTGTCGAGACATGTATCAATTAAACTCTAAATACATCTGTTAAGTATAGACCAAGTTTCCTGATGATTTCGCTTCTTATAACGTCATTAGCCAACGTGTCCTCGGGTTTTGACATTGAGTTAGATCGCTGTATGATGACAGTGGTGGAAAATCGACGGGGGACTCTTGCGCACTTATTGTTTGGAAACTTATCGTACACCCAATTAAATAGTCGGTCATATGGCAGACAAAATAAACGTACTAATTGTTGACGACATATTAGAAACGCGAGAAAGCGTTCGAAAATTATTGCAGTTTGAGGCGGATCTTCATGTGGTAGGACATGCGGCTACTGGTGATGAAGCATTGCAAATGGCTAAGCAGCTTCGTCCGGACGTGGTCCTCATGGACATTAATATGCCCGATGCTGATGGCATATCAACGAGCCGAACATTAACTAAGGCTATGCCTGAATCACAGGTGATAATCATGTCGGTCCAGAACGAGGCCGATTATGTGCGGCGAGCGATGTTGGCAGGCGCTCGAGACTTCCTGATGAAGCCATTTTCGGGGGATGAACTGGTAGAAGCTGTACGAAGGGTATATGAAAACCGTCCCATAGTCCCAACATCAGTTGTTGTTCAACAATCTGCGACATCAGGGATTGTCGGAACGCCAGCGCCAATTCGTAATGGCCATGTATTGGCTGTCTACAGTCCAAAGGGGGGATCTGGTTGTACGACATTGGCTGTAAACGTCTCTGTTTCTTTAGCTGAAGAAGGTCAGCAGACGCTCCTGGTTGACGGGAGCTTACAATTTGGTGATGTAGGCATCATGCTCAATTTGAAGCCAGTTACCTCGATAATCGATCTGGTCGAGCGGATAACTGAACTTGATTACGATTTAATCAGCAGCGTAACAGTAAGCCATAGAAGCGGATTAAATGTGTTGTTAGCTCCTCCAAGACCGGAAATGGCTGAGCTCGTTAATGAATCACATTTACGAACTTTAATAACCAGTTTAAGAAAATTTTATGATTACATCATCATCGATACGAGCACAGCATTGAATGATGTAAATCTTTCCCTGTTGGATTCAGCCGATCGGATTATTTTGATAACCCAGCAAAATTTAGCCAGTCTAAAAAACGTCAGTCGATTCTTCGATCTGGCTGAAGATCTTGAGTACGAAACTGATAAAGTGATGCTGGTTGTCAACCATGGCTCCAACAAGCTAAATATCTCAGTTAAGGACATTGCAGATACCCTCAAATGGCCGGTGATTTCTGTAGTTCCTGAGGATGAATTTGCTTACAGCGCCGCTGATCAGGGAAAGGCTTTGGTCTCAGACAACTGGCGCCGTCGACCAGCAAGTCGGGCAATTGCCCAATTAAGCAGGAAAGTAGTTAGTGAATTAGATCGTCCAGATGATGATGTGATAAAAAAAGCGAATGGATCTTCGGCTTTATCTCGGCTATTCGGTCGATAAGGGAGCGAAATAAGTGTCATTATTAAAACGTATTGAGAAAGGTCAAGAACCCGGTGTGGATCAGCAGCTATCAAAGCTGCAAGAGCTGCGGGTTAAGCGCTCTACACCTCGTTCTGGATCAAGGGATACATATTCCGATTTGAAGAATCGAATCCAGCAGCGATTAATCGCCGAGCTGGATCCCGGCATGGACCTGTCCAAAACAGCAGAGGTTAGGGCAACTATCCAGGAGATGTTCGAGACGATGCTTCATGAGGAGCAAATCGTCTTAACTCGAAATGAAAAAAAGAAACTATTCGAACAAATCGTGGCTGAAATATTGGGTTACGGACCGCTTGAGCAGTACCTCAATCTTGAGGGTATTACCGAAATCATGGTCAATGGCCCCAAGAACGTTTATATTGAACGAGGCGGCCGCGTCGAGAGGGTGAACACCACATTTGAAGATAACGAACACCTGATGCGCATCATTGAGCGTATTGTGGCGCCCCTAGGTCGCCGGATTGATGAAGGTTCACCCTACGTGGATGCCCGGCTGCCCGATGGCTCCCGTGTAAATGCTGTAATCCCACCTATCTCGTTGGTTGGTCCCACATTGACAATTCGAATATTCTCAAAAATACCATTTACCGTAGAGAACCTGATTGAATTTGGCACCATCACCCGAGAGGCTATGGAGTTTCTCAAAGCATGTGTAATAGCCAAGGTAAATGTAGTTGTTTCAGGCGGTACCGGCTCGGGTAAAACTACCACCTTGAACGTTTTTTCTGGATTTATTCCTGATAATGAAAGAATCGTCACGATCGAGAACGCGGCCGAGCTTCAACTCCGGCAGGAGCACGTCGTTACCCTTGAGGCCAGGCCGGCTAATTTGGAAGGAAAAGGCGAGGTTACCATCCGTGACCTCGTTGTGAACTCGCTGCGAATGCGGCCGGATCGAATAATCGTTGGCGAGGTTCGCAGCGGTGAAGCTCTAGACATGCTCCAGGCGATGAACACGGGTCACGAAGGCAGTATGACTACGGCCCATGCGAATAATCCCAGAGATTGCCTTTCTCGTATAGAGACGATGGTTCTTATGGCTGGAATGGATTTACCACATAGGGCAATCCGGGAGCAGATTGCGTCAGGCCTTGACCTGGTTGTGCACCAAGAACGTATGCGTGATGGTACCAGAAAGATCACCTCTATTAGTGAAATTCAAGGAATGGAAGGCGATGTTATCACCATGTCCGAGATCTTCCGGTTTGAGCAGACTGGTTTTGAAGATGGCAAAGTAATTGGCCGGCTTCGACCTACCGGTCTGCGACCAAAATTTATGTTTAAGATTCAAGAAGCCGGAATTATGCTGCCACCGAGCATATTCGGCATTGGAACTCGTGGTCGTTAAATCACCCGAGTAATTTTAGGAGCGAAGATAGGAGGCTTGTTGTGAATCCAATAATCCTGCTGGCGCTCGCGGCTGGCGCCCTCATGATCTTGGGGGCCGGCCTTGCCTTAATAGCGGGTGGGGGACGATCTGAGGTAGACGAACGACTCCAGCAATACGTAACAAATCCAACCACTGACGCGGTTGTCATCGTTGAGACGCCAAAATCGCGCGATTTCGCGGTCGCCGCCCGGGTAGACAAAGTTATAGCCGGTCGCGGCTTCTCTGACAGCATAAAGAGCCGGATTGCTAAGGCTGATGCGAAACTTCGAGTAAGCGAATATATCGCCATTCAGGTTTTCAGCATAGTTGGCTCTGGGGCATTGGGATATTTCATCTTTAATGAGAGCTTAGTGCTGGCAGTACTCGGAGGAATCTTGGGATTCTTTATACCGCAGTTTTATCTCAGCAACGCTGCCAAACGAAGGTTGCGCGCCTTTGAAGATCAACTGGTTACGACTCTTAATCTCTGGGTGAATGCAATTAGGTCAGGTTATAGTGTGCTTCAAGCGATGGAGGCAATCGCTACTGAATTGCAAGCGCCTGTTTCCATAGAATTCGAAAGGGTCGTCCAGGAAGTCAGGCTTGGACTCAGTGTTCCCCAAGCGCTTGAGAACATGTTGAGACGCGTCCCCAGTGATGACCTTGACCTGGTCGTGACAGCTGTAAAGATTCAACGAGAGGTTGGTGGTAATCTAGCTGAAATCTTGGATACGATTAGTTTCACTATCCGAGAGCGAATTCGTATAAAAGGCGAGATTCGAACCTTGACTGCCCAAGGGCGTTTGTCAGGGTGGATCATCAGTCTATTACCCTTTGTATTGGCCTTTATTCTATACCTCATTAATAGACCTTATGTGGCCCAACTTTGGGTCCGGGATGCACCGTTCTTTCCGATATTGAACGTTCCTTGTGGATGGATAGTGCTTGGTCTTGGCATGGTAATGATGATTATCGGTATTATCATCATTCAAAAAATTGTCGATATTGAGGTTTGATTGGGTAAGACAGCTATTACGGAGATCATCTTGGAACGGATCACAGAAATGAGCCATATGGTTATGGTTATCAATCAGGTAGGGAGGAGGTAAGCGATGTCAATTGTTACGTTGGGAGTTGTCATGGCTGCGGGTATCTTGATAGTCATGAGCCTTGTACTACTTCGTCGCGCTGAAGAGGATCCGTTATCTGAGCGGATTGACGAATATGCCTCGCGCGAAGAGCCAGTCACCATCGAGGAAATAGAACTTTCCCTGCCGATAACCGACCGAATATTCGTCCCCTTAATACGAAGGATAAGTTCGCTGGTTGTCAGGCTTACTCCTCAATCGATGCTCGAGAATACGGCGAGAAGATTGGAGCTGGCTGGAGGCCCAGGCAATCTGTCCAGTGCTGAATTTTGGGCGATTCGCGCTGTTGTGGCTGTGCTGATGGGCGTACTATTCTTCTTCCTGATGATTCGATTTAATACCGAACCAACCAGAAGGATATTATACTCCTTACTGGCAGCAGTTTTTGGGTTCTTTCTGCCCTCATTTTTCCTCACATCCAAAATTAATCGTAGGCAGGAAGCCATTATTAAGAAATTCCCCGATGCCCTGGATCTGATGTCGATTTGTGTGGATGCTGGTTTAACTTTTGATGGGGCGATGTCCAGGGTCGCGGAAAAATGGGACGATCCACTTGCTAATGAGTTTGGTCGAGTGCTCTATGAAATCCAGCTTGGCAAGTCACGGCGCCAGGCGCTAAGGGATATGTCGGGCCGCATGGAGGTGTCTGATGTTACGAGTTTCGTAGCTGCGATCCTTCAAGCTGAGCACCTGGGCGTAAGCATCGGTCGAGTGCTTAGAATACAGTCAGAACAAATGCGAATACGTAGAAGGCAGCGGGCAGAGGAAAAAGCCCAGCAGGCGCCGGTCAAGATGCTCTTTCCCCTAGTTTTCTTAATATTTCCATCGATGTTTATCGTCTTACTGGGGCCAGCAGCCTTTTCCATCCTTCGAAATGCTGCTCTTCGAAGCGTATTCGGATAGCGAATCGAGACCTAAATCGAGTTAAGATCGACTCCAAATAAGTTGAATATTGGCGCTATGGTTAACAACGGCAGGTAACCGTTGTCCGTTCAGTTTCAAAAAAACACATTAAGGCGGGTTCTTGTTTCTCGCCTTCCTCGAACAATCATCGATTTTGTTTTTCCCCCTGTGTGCGCAAACTGTGGACGAGTTGGCTTCCTATTTTGTGACGATTGTAAAGCTGGCATCACCTGGCTTGAACCGCCAATATGCAGTTTATGTGGCAAACCCAAAGCGACTCCATTAATTCGATGCCGGCAATGTCAAAGCCGATCTCTTCCGCTAGATCAAATTCGATCAGCCACAATATACAGCGGGCCCGTTGCAAAGGTATTACAGCGGATGAAGTATGAAGGTTATTTTGGTCTCGTAGACGAATTAGCCAAACTGATGTTGAAGGCCTGGCCCCGTTGGGAACACCCTGTAGATATTGTCGCGCCTATTCCGCTGCATCCTTATCGTGAGCGTAAACGAGGTTATAATCAGGCGGAGCTCTTGGTTAGTGTCCTGAGTGACAATATTGGTTGGCAGACGGATTCAAGAGCTCTAGTGCGTGGAAGAAGGACCAAGCCACAGGTAGGTTTATCAATCGATGAAAGACATGAGAACGTTCGCGGAGCGTTCAGGGTTGAAGAAGATGTTTTTAGGGATATGCGCGTGATGCTAGTGGATGACGTGTGTACAACCGGATCAACTCTTGCAGCCGCTGCCGATGCACTGCTAGAGGCAGGCGCAAATTCGGTGACCGCATATTGCCTGGCAACGGCCGCAAGTGACAGAGAACTCTTTATTGCTTAGGAGGTTACAATGGAAATAACAATCAATACCCGCAACGTAGAGCTAACAGAACGACTAGAAAACCATATTGAGAAAAAAACAAGCCGTTTAGATCGATATTTGCCCAATATAGCGGAAGTACATGTTGACCTGAGCTCTCAGAACACGCGGAGTTCAATCGAGCGCCAGGTCGCTCAAATAACAGTCCGAGATGATCGAGGCACAATCTTGAGAGCTGAGGAACGGAGCAATGACATGTTCGGCTCTATCGATGCGGTTGTGAACAAACTTTATCGACAGATTAAGAGGTATCGCGGTAAACGGATCAAGGGCCGCCGGGCTGGGGTGAGTATTGATGAAATCGCCCCGGCCGAGCCCCTGCCCTTTTTTGATGAGGAATTTATTGAAGAGGAGGAAGAACATACAATTGTCCGCGAGAAGCGGTTTGCACTACGTCCCATGGTTCCAGACGAGGCCATTGAGCAGATGGAATTATTGGGGCATAGTTTCTTTATTTTCTTTAATGTAGAGGAGGAGGCGGTAAATGTCGTCTATAAGAGAAGAGACGATGATTATGGCTTACTCATGCCAGACTTTGATTAAGTAATTTAGGTGGAATCATTATTATCGAGGGCACTCATCTTTATGACAAGATTTAATGACCGTCTATGGTGAAGTAGGATATTCGAACCCGATTGATATACAATTATTGAGTCCGCTAAAAAAGCTCGCAAAGCGCCAAGGCACAGAGCTATCCTAGAGAAAAACCTGGCCAAGATCCTGCTGGTGGTTTTGAACCTCCTGGAGGATTCCGCTGAATTGTTTTTAAGTAAGATCGACTTATGATTTCAGCTGTCATTATGGTTGGAGCTGCGGTGGGGCAATCAGATCCAGTGGAGTGGGTGTACGGCGCCCAACGAGCAGCTGCAAAAGATCTACTGCAGCAGTTAACGGATCAGGACTTAATTGATCGCGTTATTGTCGTCTCACCATCCGTCTCTGATCTGGATACAAGTCATATGTCTGAATGGTTGATCAGCGAGGAGGGCCCTATTCATATAGGCAGGTGGCTGGCGAAAATAGCGATTGAATTTGATGTTGACCGGCTGCTCTATTTTAGTGGTGGATCGGCGCCCCTACTTTCTGATCAGCTACTTTCGGATGTTATCGAAAAGTTGGCAGCCTCGTCCGCAGGAGTGATTACCAACAATCGCTTTGCAAGCGATTGGGCCGGTATTGCCTCGGCGAAAACTCTCGACCAATGGACTGAAAGGATCCCCAAGGACAACATGATTGGATGGGTGCTGTCGACGGAAGCCGGGCTGCCAATTGAGGATCTTCCTCCATCAGCAGCCAGCAGACTAGATATTGATACACCGGCTGACCTATTGACACTCGATCTTCATCCTCATGTTAAATTACATTTACGTCGCTTTTTAACCCAGTTATCGCTAGACTCCACCCCCATAAGGTCGCTCCTCAAGGTGATGCGGCAGCGAGCGAGCCAGATATTTGTCGCCGGCCGGCTGGCGCCAGAGGCATGGCAGGTCTTAAACCAGTCAACTGAGAGCTGGATCCGGGTTATATCGGAGGAGCGGGGGATGATCTCCAGCGGCCGGTTCGCCAGGGGGGAAGTGTTTTCAATATTAGGCTCTCTGATAGAATCGAAAGGTCTAGATGGTTTCTTTGATATGCTTGCCGATCACTGCCAAGCAGCCCTGATAGACAATCGGGTCCTTTTAGCCCACCGAGGAAAGTGGCCATCTGAACAGGATCGTTTTGCATCTGATCTTGGCTTTATCGATAAGATTAGCGACCCCTGGTTGAGAAAGTTAACTATTGCAGCTCAGGACGTTCCTATTCCCGTCATTATGGGAGGTCATGGTCTTCTAGCGGGCGATCTTTTTGCACTGTGTGAAATGTTATAAGTTTCTGGCTGGCAAAACCATCTACGCATACACAGCCAAGACATTTTACCAGTTTAGTTATTAACAAGGATGGAAGAATTTATTATGGCTGTTATCCTCATTGTTTGCACTGCCAATATCTGCCGATCGCCTGTTGTCAGGGCTTTACTGGAGGATAGGTTAGCTGCCTATGGTTTAGAGGATTGGACGGTAAAGTCTGCGGGAACCTGGGCCTATGAAGGCCAGAAGGCAGCCGATTTCAGCGTATTGATAATGGCCGAACAGGGACTGGATATAAACAATCATCAATCTCAGCCCATAAATAAAGAGCTCATGGCTGAAGCTGATCTAATTTTAACCCTGGAAATTGGTCACTCGGAAGCTCTGGCTGCCGAATTTCCAGATGACGCATTCAAAGTTCACCCACTGACAGAAATGGCCGGAGAAATTTACAGCGTGGAAGATCCTTTTGGGGGTACGAGAGAAGATTATGAACGAATGGTGGTTGAGGTGACGCGGTTGGTAGAGGACGGCCTAGCTAAAATCGTTGAGCTGGCCACCCATAACGCAGAAAATCGAACAAAAGCTGTTAATATTTAGGCAAAGGGTTGGACCCTGATTATGTGCCGGCCGAACCGTTCCTCTGTCTAAAACAATCGATTACCAGCCCTGGATGAACTGTTCCCACTCCTCATGGGTGCCCAAATGATGGCTAAACCGGTAGTATGCCGATGGGCTTGGTTTGGTTGGTAATTGCCTGAGGGACATGTTAGCTTTTTCCGGTGTCCTCCCTCCCTTACGACGGTTGCATGGAGGACATGCAGCAACCACATTGGACCATTCGTGCTTTCCGCCCAATCGTCGTGGAAGGACGTGATCGATGGTCAGATAATGGCTCTGCCGGCCGCAATATTGACACGTATGATGATCCCTCCGCAAGACTTCGCGCTTGGTAAGACTGACCTGGAGGCGAGGTCGCCTGATCAGGTAACCCAATTTTATTACGGAGGGCATATCGAACTCGGCCGATGCGCTGCGAATTTTTCCCCGCCCATTTAATATAATCTCTGCCTTGCCACCGAGCACCAGCGATAGGGCTCTTCTCGTGCTGCATACATTCAGCGGTTCAAAATTGACATTTAAAAGCAATACCGGTGTGCAAAGCTTGTCAATTGCGCCCATAACGGCAGGCAGTATAGCATGGCACAGGGTCGTTGCCAATACACATGCAGTCTGAGTAAATGGTCTAAATCTGATTTAGATTGTCGAAAAGCCATTCCAATCAGATAATCTGCACGATCCTTGTATCCAGGGATCTATCCGGAAAGGTTTACAAAGGTGGGACAAACACCATGGACCGAAATGAATTAACAGATTACTTAAACCGATATCTTAGAATCGACGAAATTGAAGATTATGGCCCTCAAGGCTTACAGGTCGATAGCGGTAATCGTACGATAGAACGCGTGGCCCTGGCTGTAGATACTGCCCCTGCAGCCATCCAGGCTGCCGCCGCCTGGCGCGCCGACATGTTATTGGTGCATCACGGGATCCTTTGGGGTGATGTGAAGCCCTTAACCGGACCAATCGGCCGGCGTGTCCGCCTGCTGATCCAAAACGGCATCAACCTCTATGCAGCCCACCTGCCTCTGGATGCTCATCCAGAGGTTGGAAACAATGCAGTTTTGGCTCAAATACTGGGCCTGGAGGTAACTGGCTGGTGGTGTACCCCCAAGGGAACACCTATTGGCGTTGTTGGAAAGTTCAATGAGCCAGTAAGCCTGGAATCAGTGGTCAAAAGGGCTGAAGCAGAATTGAAGACAGCGGCTAATGTGTTGAAAGAAGGGCCAGAGATGGTTGAAAAGGTAGCCATCCTTTCAGGTTTTGGAGCAGACGATGTCAAGGAGGCCAAATCGGTAGGAGCTGACACTTATCTGACCGGTGAAACATCTCACAGCCAATATTGGGCGGCCGCTGATTATAAAATGAACGTTATTTATGCAGGCCATTACGCTACGGAAACAGTTGGCGTGAAAGCACTGGGCCGGCATCTGGAACGGGAGTTCGGTCTGGAGGTTCGTTTTTTTGACTTTCCAACAGGCTTGTAAAGAGCGATCTGCATCGTCCGGAGCAAATGATAATGTTAGAATGGCTCCAGCTACTTTAACAAATCTATTCAACGGGTTTGAGACAGCGACTGGTCGATGAATCTGGCTGTGTAGTAAAAGGGTAGATATGGCTTAATAGGCAATATGTTGGCGGGATATCAAGGTGCTGATTTACTGTTTGTAATGGAGTGATCAATGAGCGTTAAAACTGCATGGATTGAAGAAGAACTTAACAAATTACACGAGTCGGGTTTGTTTAATGTCATCCGAACAATCGAATCTCCGATGGATGCCTGGGTGACAATTGACGGCCGGAGGTTGTTAAATTTTTGCGCCAATAATTATCTAGGCCTTGCCAACCATCCCAGGCTGCGGATGGCGGCTCATAAGGCAGTTGAGGAATTTGGGGTGGGCCCAGGTGCTGTAAGAACTATTGCTGGCACGATGTCATTGCATATTGAGCTTGAAAGATCTTTGGCGGAATTTAAGCGGGCTGAAGGGTGTATATCGTTTCAAAGTGGGTTCAGCGCAAACCTTGCTACCATCCCAGCCCTGGTTGGCAGGGGCGATGTTGTCTTCTCAGATGAGCTGAACCATGCAAGCATTATAGATGGCTGCCGCCTGAGCCGGGCTAAAATTGTCCGCTACAATCACACCGATCCCGAAGATCTAGCCAGGAAAATAGAGGATGTGACTGAGTATAACCGCCGCTTAATCATCACCGATGGTGTCTTCAGTATGGATGGCGATATCGCTCCACTGGACAAGATTTGCGAGATCGCCGAGAAGCATGACATTATGTTAATGGTTGATGATGCCCACGGGGAGGGTGTTCTTGGCGAAGGGGGCCGTGGTATCGTCGATCATTTTGGTCTGCACGGGAGAGTTGATGTCGAAGTGGGCACATTGAGCAAGGCTTTTGGCGTGGTTGGTGGATTAGTGGCGGGTAAAAAGGTCGTTATCGACTGGCTGCGCCAAAGAGGCCGCCCTTTTCTCTTCTCCAGCGCGATGACGGTTCCCGATGTGGCTGCCTGTTTGGAGGCTGTCACCATTCTTAGTGAATCGACTGAATACGTGGATAAGTTATGGTCTAACGCCAAAATATTCAACAATGGTATGAAGGAGCTTGGATTCGATACCGGAAACACCCAGACACCGATTGTGCCTGTGATGCTCGGGGAGGCGCCTCTGGCTCAAGAATTCAGCCGGCGTCTTTTTGATGACGGTGTGTTTGCCATGTCCATTGGCTATCCGACTGTGCCAAAAGGAAAGGCAAGAATTCGAGTCATGAATTCAGCCGCCCACAGCCACAGCGATTTGGAATCGGCCCTCGAGACCTTCGCTGTTGTCGGCCGCGATTTAGGGGTTATTTAAGATATGAGCGGCCGGGTGATCGCTAAAAATATGATCCCGCCCACGATGACCACAGCGACTATAATTAGAAGAACAAGTATGATCGTGAGAACTCGATCGCTGGGACCCTTTTGAGCGGCCGGTTTATGCTTTGGGACTGGTTCGACCGGAACCGGTACAGGCTCCTGGTCAACAAGCTCCTGCTTAATAAGCTCCTCTAATTGCTCACTTTCTTCCTGCTCTGCTACAGAGGGGGCGTCGGTCAGCCAATCGGGCACCTGTTCCATCTCGTCGACGTCCGCATCGCCCTCTGTTTCGCTTAGCTTTTCATCAACAATCTCTTCATCATCTAGGAGCCAGTCTGGAACAGTTTCTGAGGCATCATCATCGAATAAGCCAGTTGTATCTTCTACAATGTCCTGTAATTCTTCCGCGGTGACGGCAGCTGCTGCTCCAACTACTACCTTGTCCTCGAGATCGTAGATGTCATCATCCAGGTCGTCGAAAGCAACCGCCAGCTCCTCATCAACAACGATACTGGCTTCATCAAATTCAGCCATATACTTTTGAGCACCCGGGTGATCTGGATTAACAATCAAGACCTGGCTCAAATACGCCTGGCGTTCTTCATCGGAATCAGCCAGGGCGCTCATTAGATAGAGGGCATTCTCGTTTTCAGGATCTTCTTGAATAACCTGATCGGCAAGCATCCGGGCCTGGTCTATCTCTCCGGCGTGGGCGGCAGCTATTGCCTTCTGTAACTCAAGGGTAAGCACATCACTCATGGCCTATATCCTCCCATTCTCTCGTCTACCAATCTTTTTTCAGCAATATTATGATAATGTGGATCTTTTTCAATTCCAATAAAACGCCGATTCAGGCGATGACAGGCAACGGCCGTCGTGCCACTACCAATAAATGGATCCAAGACTACTTGTTCCTGGCGAGTTGTGAGGCGAATTAGGTAGGACATGACGCTTATTGGCTTTTGGGCTTCATGGACACGAATTTCGTTCGCTGAGAAACCCATATCTAACATATTTGTTGGACTCTTACCATTATCCAGGCAAGCAGCGACATTCATCGCCCCGACGTGATGCTCCAGGACGTTATCTGTTATCGTCTTCTTATAAGGTTTAAAAAGCCAGGCGATGGGCTCGTAAATAGGCGCCAGATTACCCAAACGCCAGCCTTCCCATTCCCTGGCCTGTTCGTTCTCACCCCGTTTTCTAAATACGGTGGAGAGCGACTGGCTGCGATGATGGGCCGAAAGTTTCTTCCAGACTAGAATATCACGTAAAAGGAATCCTGCGTCCTCGAGGGCAATAATGGCCCTATGAATTGTTCTGCGGGCGCCAAAGATTAATACG
>BTQB01000029.1:0-14425 GCA_036985655.1 Anaerolineae bacterium
CTGCAAATAGTCTGTAATGCCTACCTGGATGCCATTGAAGACGCGGAGACCCAGGTTATCACCATTGTGAGTGAGGCGGGCTTGGGAAAATCACGCCTCCTTTACGAATTCACTAATTGGGCGGAACTAAGATCCGAATTGTGCTGGTTATTCAGAAGCAGACCAACGGCTGAAATGGTCCATCGACCATATGCACTATTGCGGGATCTCCTCTCCATCCGGTTTGGAATCCTCGACAGCGACAGACCAGACGAAGTTCGGCTTAAGCTTGAGACCGGGATAGAGAAACAGATTGGCGTTCATGATGAAATAGCCCCTGTCCTTGGGCAGCTGGCCGGCTTCGATTTTTCGAATGACCAGCGGGTAAAAGGACTAATGCATGACCCTAAGGAGTTGGCTGATCGGGGAAAGCAGCTTTTCAACGAGTGGATACGTAAATTATGTGAGATCAACCCAGTGGTCATAGAGCTGGATGACATTCATTATGCTGACGATGCATCATTGGACATGTTGAATGACCTGGTCAGCCAAAACGATGAACTTCCATTGTTGGTAATCGGTCTTGCACGAGATTCTTTATATGAACGCAGGCCTAATTGGGGTAGAGGTTTGCCGAACCATACCAGGATAGATCTCCGGCCGCTGGACAAGCGTGTTAGCCGGGGCCTGGTCCGGGAAATCTTGCGGAAAGTTGAATCGGTTCCACGAGTCCTGCGTGACATGCTAGTTGAGCGCGCTGAGGGCAATCCATACTATCTAGAGGAATTGGTGAAGATGCTGATAGACCAGCGGATCATCATTAAAGATAGCAGTGAATCATGGCATGTTGAGGCCGAACGCCTCGAATATCTGCCCGTCCCTGGAACTCTTAATGGTCTTCTTCAATCGAGGCTGGACGGTTTACTTTATCCTGAGAGACTAACCTTGGAGAGGGCAGCGGTAATTGGGAGGGTTTTTTACACACAAGCATTAGGCGCCATCGATACGAGTGATAAGGATCATGTCCAGGATCTCGAGCTTGTTCTTCAGAGCCTCGTTCACCGGGAGGATATTCATCAAAGAGAGTTATCAACTTTTATCGATAGTGATGATTACCTCTTTAGAAGCAAAATGCTCCGCGATATGGTTCTTAATACGATCCCAGAGTTTCGTTCAAAGCGATATCATCGGTCTGTAGCTGATTGGCTGGTGAACGCCAGCGCGGGCCGGGCTGAAGAATTTAGCGATCGAATTGCCTACCATTATTCGTCGGCCGGGAAAGATGATTGGGCCGCAGAGTGGTATTTACGGGCGGCCGAAAGAGCCGTGTCCCAGGGAGCGTATCAGGAGGCGAGGAAATATTTTGATGATGCCCTGGATTCCAATAATGAGGAGGATCTCGACAAAAAGTGGCAGGCGCTCTTAGGTCGTGATCAAGTTCTAGGTTATGTTGGTGATATGCAGGCTAGGATGGCTGTAGAAGAGGAAATATTGGCTCTGGCGAAGGAGACGGAAAATCCAGCTTACCTGGCTGAAGCGCAATACCGGCGAGGTTACACTGCTTTTGACATGGGAGAGTTCCGAACAGCTATTGATTATCTTGATGCGGCACTGGATGCAGCTGAAAATGGCGGCGAACAAAAGATAGCAGCATCGGCTCTAAGTTTGAAGGTATTAACGCAGACCAGGTTGGGGGAGACGGAAGAGGCATTCAAAACGGCAGAGAAAGCGCTGGCAATCGCCGAAAAGCTTGGCGATGAGTACCTTCTCGCCAAGACTTTGAACAATACGTCGTCTCTATACAGTTATTCCAGGGATCGTGAAGGGGCCATTACTATGCTTAGCAGGCAGGTTGAAATTTGCCATCGATTGAACATTCAGATCGGGGAAGCAAATGCGCTGCTTAATTTGGGCTATGAAAATATTTTGTTAGGTCTTTACGATCAAGGCCGGGATGTTCTGGAGCGTTCTTTGGCAATAACTGAGGATATAGGAGCGCGGCCGGTAGGTGCATACATCCGGTTAAATTTGGGCCTGGCTTATAACCGACTGGGCGCTGCTGAAAAGGCTCTTGAGTACTTGCTGCAAGCCAACTCGGCGCTAAACGAAATTGGTGATACCTTTGGTCAGGCTGCAAGCAAATTGTACATTGGATATGCCCGTGAGGTGGTCGGTGATGTACAGGAGGCGACTGATTCTTTTACTCAGGCAGCCAGGATGTTGAGTGAAATTGGGGTGCCAGGCATGGTCATTGAAGCACAGGCGGGTATTGGGCGCTGCTTGTTGTTGCTGAATGATCTCGTGGAAGCTAAGAAAGTAATAACGAAAGTGTGGGAGCAATTGTCGGAACAAGGCGCACAGGGAACTGAGTTCCCCATTCTTGCCTACTTAACATGTGCCAACGGCTTTATTATCTTTGGTGATGGCGAGCTGTCTCGAAATGCCATCATAGATGGAAAGGAGATGTTAGATCAATGGGCTGATAAAATTAGGGATGAAGAATGGCGCTTTGCCTATTTGAACAATTTTCCAGAACATGTGGCTATCCAAGCTATGTACGATGAGGTCGCCCCTGATTAGGAGTCTTAGGACAGGAGGTCAGAAATGTTAGAAAAGCAAACCCTGCAAAATGAGGGTGCTCACATTGAATTTCATGAAGGAATATATGTACGTGTGCCTGGTAGAGATGATGTTGAGATCGTCCGTAAGCGTTCTGGCAGCTCACCAGATACGGATGACTTTAAAGTCATTCGACCCCTGGTGAACTTCTATATTAAAGATCCCAATCTCAAAGAGCAAGTGGATTTCAAAGGTCGCATGGAGCTTCTTATTCGCTTTACTCAGCATGACCTGAAAATGGCAGATGAATTGGAAGGGAAACTTGTCTTTGCATATTACACAGAGGACGATGGTTGGATCCGGCTAGATCCCGATGACAACAACGCAGAGGGAACCCGGCATATGTTCTTTGACGGTTTTGACGGTTTTGATGGCTATCGCGGTTTTGATGCGATAATAGTCAATTATTGGCCGGCTGATCCTAGTGGTGCATGGGGGGTTTGATTAGAATAAGTGGGAGAAGCGGTGATACTTTATGAGGATACAATAGTTGCCGCGTTTTCAAGAGTAGACATAACACGAGACGCTGTTGCTTCCCAGGTAAATCGACCGGCATTTGAAAATCCATGGTCGATTAACTGCTTACGGAGGTCCAGATCGGTGACGATATTCTGAATGGATTCGCTCATCCTTCGTGTATCGAGGGGATCGACTAATAAGGCCGCTTCGTTAGCTATCTCCGGCAAAGAGCTGGTGTTGGCGCAGAGGACCGGTGTGCCGCAAGCATTTGCCTCTAAAATTGGGAATCCGAAGCCTTCATATAGAGAAGGATAGAGCAACGCATCTGCGCCAGAAATAAGGGCGGACTTGTCCTTAGGGGCTACGAATCCGGGCAGCACGATGTTATTGGTCGCGGTGGACTGATAATCGAAGGCTTTTTCCAGTATTGGTCGAGCCCGCCAGCCTGCTTTACCAGCGATTACCAATTGATGGCCTACCTCACTTTGTATGAAGGCTTCAATAAGCCGGCTTAAGTTCTTTCGTGGTTGGATCGTGCCAATGTATAGGAGGTAGGGTGGGGTGATGCCGTATTTATGTTGGACAGCTTCAAGTTCAGCGTTATCGGTAACTTGACGAATCAACGGATCCAACCCCGGGTAAATGACCTCAATCTTTGATGCCGGGATCTGGTATATCCGGACTAGATCTTCTTTAGTATGGAATGAGTCAGAAATGACACGGCTTCCCCTTTGGGCATTATGGTGGGTGGACCAATTCAAATATCTCATTTGCCATCGCGTATGCGCTTCAGGGTAATAACGAAACCCGAGGTCGTGTACAGTAGCCACACTTGGGCGCCTGTAGCTAAGGGGAATGACGTGGGCGGGGGTGAAAAAGACATCCGGTGGATTTCGCCTCAGTTCATTGGCAAGCCGAAGATGAGTCCAAAGCCTGGGAAACGGAATGTTGACAAACTCAAGATGGTCAGATTTGGGGAATAAGCCACTGGCTGGTGCGCTATTGAAATATAGACGGATCTGGCGCCCGCGCTCGGCCGCAAGTTTAATCAAGGCTTTAGTGAGTTGAATGGCGTAGACTTCTGTTCCGGTCGGTTGGCTGGAAACGGTCCGACTAACGTCTACACCAATAACCATTTCTGGTTAACTCCATCAGCCGCACTCACCGATCTTCAAAAATTCTTCCACCACCCAGCCCTCTTCACGAGAAATTGTTCGAACCTTACGCCATATAAAGTTACTGATCTCTTCGGGCTCATCTTCCAACAATGTAAGAATCGTTCCGTCTGGCAATATGGCAACCTCGGGTCCGTTGGGAGATTCTCTCAATGTTAGACCGCTACCAGCTGTCCCATCGACAATTGCACGACAAATAATTGGCGTCGCGGTGGGCGTTGGAATGGATGGATCGGGCGTTGCTGTCGGTGTAGGCGTAGGGGGCACTGTTTGAAGAACCTGGTCAGATGATGTAGTGGGGTTTATTGAAGAACCATTTGAAGAATTTGATGATTCAGGGGAAACAAGCTGCTGGTAGCTGTAAACCAGCAGGCTCATTGCGCCCAGAAAAAGGACAATACTGCCCAGAAGCGCAAAGCCTGCTCGACGCAGCATGGTTTCCCGTTCCAGAGTATAGAAACGGGCCGCCCCACGGCGTATACCTCGGTAGGCCGACAGGGCTAAAATTAGCGCACCAACTGCAAGAATGATGGGAAAGATAATGCCAGTCATGGATGGATTTTGGAAGAAAGTAGTATTTGTTCAAGCGAAATCGGGCCACGACGTAAGATGAGAGGTGGATCTTCCCTGCAATCAACAACTGTAGACGGCTGACCACCGCCTACTCTACCACCATCAATAATTGCAGCGATGTGTTCGGCCAGCGCCGCCCCTACTTCATTTGCATCTCTCGGCGGAGCCTTTCCTGCAATGTTTGCGCTGCTAGAAGCAATTGCCCCACCCGATGCCCGGATAAAAGCTCGGGTAATATCATTATCTGGAATCCTGACGCCGATTCCATCGTTGGGGGAGAGAAGATGAGGTAAATCTTCCCTCTTTCTTAAGATCAATGTTAGCGGACCTGGCCAGAATCGATCAATCAGGAGCTCCGCATAATTTGAGAGTTCGGCCACTACTTTCCCGATATCCCGGTAATCTGACAATAAAATCGGAAGCCCTTTTTTTAGAGACCGTCGCTTTGCTTTGTACAAATTCATGATGGCAGGTTTGTTAAAACAATCAGCGCCTACACCATAAACCGTGTCTGTTGGAAAGACAATTAGCTGCCCATCTTTTAACAACCTTGCTGCTTCTTGTATCGTATTTGGAAGGTTAGCTTCTAATCGTCTGTAATTTATAGATTCGTTTTCTGGTCCTAAAGCGCTCATACTTTTTTGGGTATTGTCTCGATCGTGACGATGCGATCTTTGTTTGAAAGATCAGCTCTTACCCTAATTGTAGCACGGGGGAAAAGAGAAGTAGCAACTTGCAGCACCATAGGTCCTTGCTGCCAGCCAATTTCTAGAAAGATTCCACCACCAGGTGCAAGACGATCCCTGGCTTGTACCAGGAGATCTTCAATCATATCTACTCCATCGCTGCCGCCCCGAAGGGCGATCTCCGGTTCGAACAGCCGTACACTTTGGTCCAGGGTCGACCATTCATCATCAGCTACATAAGGAAGGTTGGCTACAATGAGATTGGGATTAGAAGTGATAGGGATCAGAAGGTCGCCATGAAGAAAGTTGATTCGATGGCAAACCTGGTATTTAATGGCATTCGCCTTAGCTACTTCCAAAGAATCCGCCGAAATATCAATTGCTTCGATTTGAGCATTAGGGAAAATACCGGCTAATGTTATGGCGATGCATCCGCTGCCTGTGCCCACATCAACTATATAGAAGTTGTCGGATTCATTAATGTTCTTCCGCGCCCAATCAACCACTGAATCTATTATTAATTCTGTCTCTGGTCTTGGAATGAGCACAGCTGGATTGACAATAAAATCAGATCCATAAAAAGGGGCGCTGCCCAGCAGATACGGTATTGGTTCGTGAGCGGCCGCCCGCAGAAGCAGCTCCTGATAAACCCTGCGCTCCGAATGATTGAGCTCTTTTTCTGGATGAGCTATCAGCTGACTATAGTTGGCTTGAGTGACATATTCAAGTAGAAGTCGAGCATCAAGGTCAGGACTATCTGAACCAGTTAACCGCTTGTGGCCAAGAGCGAGCGCTTGATCGATGTTCATTGACATTTGGAGATGTTTTTCAAGAAGCGGTATGAGACCTCGTTAATTTGTTCGAGGTGTGATTCTTTGTTTGATATCGAGCTCAATATTCAGGTGGTTGTCCGTTAATCCCTTTACGCTTAATATAGATCGGGGAGAGGCAGTAAGCCACGATCTTCGAGGATTTCCAATATAAGATTGGCACATTCCAGTGGGGTAGATCCCTCCGTTTGAATGTAGATATCAGGTTCTTCTGGAGGTTCATAAGGATCAGAAATACCAGTAAAATTTGGAATCTCACCGGCGATTGCTTTTTTATATAGTCCTTTCACATCGCGCTCTATAAGCGACTCCAGATCTGCATCAATAAATACTTCTAAAAAGTTTGTAGTTTCCATTCGAACTTTGTCACGAATGGATTGATATGGCGAGATGAAGGAACATATACAGGCCACACCATTGCGCGAAAGAAGTTTAGCTACGAATGTAACTCGCTCAATATTTGCGGCTCGATCCTCTTTAGTAAAGCCAAGATCCTTGGTAAGATTCTGGCGAATGATATCACCGTCCAGCCGTTCAACCTTTAATCCACGGGCACGCAGTTCGCCTTCTAATATCTTGGCAATAGTTGTCTTTCCAGCTCCCGAGAGGCCGGTCATCCATAATACAAAACCCGGTTTTTCATCAATGCTGGCCATTGTTCAGTCCCGTTTTCCCGGCAATTACTGGTATTATCTGATTAAGGTATTATTTACAGATCAATGACGGATTATCTCGCCTTGCATACCCGCAGGCGCCTTTAAGTTATATAAATTAAGAACGGTTGGTGCAAAATCCATTAGCTGCGTATCAGCTAATTTTTTACCACCCAGATTGCGATCGGCCGGTGTGTAAATCCAGACGCCATTTACAGCGTGGTTGGCGTCATCTGGACCTGTATCGTTCTCGAAAGTATAAAAATCTTCGAAGCCAAAGCTGCCGACAGATCGCCAACCCAGGTTGTCCAGGTAAACAATGAGATCTGGGGCGACGCCTTTTACAGTTCGATATATCTCTTGAGGTTTGAAACATTTTGTGTCCAGGGACCCACCATCCGGGGATTTTATATTTTCGATCTCATTTGCCAGCTGATCTCGAAAGTCCTCATATTCATCCTGAGAGACAGTTCCATTTGGCTCTCTGCCCGCAACATTGATGAATATTCTGGCGTAATAACCCCCATCTCCCCAAGCCGCCGTCTTCGACCAATCTACCTCTACCTTTTCAAAGGACGATAATCGATTTTTTGGCGGATCATCAAACAGGGTCAAGTACCCTTGCCTGCGCATCCATTCGTTTATACATATGCCACCATCCATCTTTTTAACACCGTGATCGGAGATTACAATAATATGGGTTTCTTCCGGAAGTAGTTCAAGTAACGTGCCAATCTCCTGGTCAAGATATATGTAGTAATCTTTAATTGAATTGACAAAGGGGCTTTTGGGGTCATGGTTTCGGTGGTTTGGATCGTGATGAGCCCACAGTCCATGATGAATACGATCGACGCCCATCTCTACAAACATGAAGAAGTCCCATGGCTTTTCCTTAAGCAGATAACGTAAGACCTTGAATCTCTTGCGGGTCATATCATATATCTGTTCAAGAAGAAAGGCCTTGTCATCCGTTCTAAATTGAGGGACATCAACATCATAAATTTCTGGATGGAGCAGACGTTCGATTTCCCCCCTTAAACTCGATGGGTAAGTCCATTTTGTTTTCGGATTGGTCGTACTGGGCGTCAAAAAACTGGAAATCAGGTGACCATTGATGGGCTTGATTGGATAGGTCTGAGGAACGCCGACCACGATGCATTCCTTACCATAATCTCCAAGCACATCCCATATTCGTTTTTCTTTGACGGAAAGGCCAGTGGCTATGTACCGGTTGTCGTAAGTATAGTCGCTGCGATTGCGAAATCCGTAGAATCCCAATACACCTGGATCTTTGCTGCTGGTCATGCTGCTCCAGGCTGGGACGGTAATAGCTGGGGTAGAACTAAACATATCCCCATAAGCTCCCTGATACATAAGCGCCCGAAGATTCGGCAGCTGATCTCGCCAGGCGTCAAATAAAAGCTCTGGCGGAGCACAATCAAGGCCAATTACAAAGACCTTGGGCTCCTTTTTTCTTCTGAGTAATCGATTAAACATCGTCAACTCGATTCAGAGTTATCATTTTTCTTGTTGCGAAGGCCATCAAGGAGAACTTTAGAAACTTCGGGGCGAGTGAATTCAGGCGGTAACATCTCTCCCTTTTCCAACATCTCCCTAACCTGTGTACCGCTTAGATATACCCAATTTTCGCGACCGTGGGGGCATGTCTTGGCGCTGACCACCATCCCGCATTTTTTACAAAAGAAGGTGTAGTCGAATGGCAATATTTCGACGCCAACTTCTTCACGACTGAAGCGATTAAAAATCTGTTGGGCATCATAGGTACCGTAATAATTTCCTACACCAGCATGGTCCCTGCCAACAATGAAATGAGTGCATCCATAATTTTTTCGGATAAGGGCATGAAAAATCGCCTCTCGGGGACCAGCGTAACGCATAGCGCCGGGAAAGACGCCTAACAAAACGCTGTCGGCCGGGTAATAATCCCGCAGTATTGCTTCATAGCTGGCAATTCGGACGTCGGCTGGAATGTCGTCGGCCTTTGTTTCTCCAACTAACGGATGGATGAACAGACCGTCGACAATTTCAAGGGCTGCTTTCTGAATATATTCGTGAGCACGATGAATTGGATTCCTGGTTTGAAAGCCAACTATACGTCGCCAGCCGCGACGGGCGAACATGCGTCGAGATTGCGCTGGTGTATGCCGCAGCTCCGGAAATTCACTTTCAGCAGCGTGGGGTAAGGCCACAACCCAAATATCCCCACCCAGAAGTACATCTCCCTGACGATAGAGGCGGGCTACACCAGGGTGCTGCTCCTCCGTTGTTCCATAAACCAATTCAGCTTCACGCTGTTTGTTATATTCAAATTTTTCGGCCACCTCCATGATGGCCAGTACGCGGCCGTTTTCACAAAGGGCAATTTCATCATCCAGCGCTATTTTTTTAGCAACTGCACTATCAACAGCGACTGTGACTGGAATGGACCAAAGAAGATTGCTGTTTAAGCGCATGTCGGAAACGACTCGATTATAGTCAGCCTCGCCCATGAAGCCGGCAAGTGGGCTCATTGCACCGGAACCGATTAGTTCGAGATCGGAGAGGTTCATGGGCGAAAGGTCTACTTTAAACAATTCTTCCGCCCGCTCGTGAACAGCCTGTCGCATGCTGCCCCGGAGCATACGGTTCACTAACTGGCCACCGTGTGGTGGGCTGTTTTCAAAAAGTGGGATTGAAGAGGTATCAGTCGAAGACTCCATAAGTTATTAATCCAAATATTGAGGAATATCTATTATTCTTAAGTTCATAGTACAAAAAAAAGCATTGCTTTGGCAATGCTAAAATGATTTTACCCTTAAATTTACCTCGAGCCAACCACGACATCTTTAGACCTTTTATTGATGATAATCTCTAATTCATTTCAATTATTTCGATGGTCTTTGGCTGCCGTGATTTAAGGGTATTTTTCAGGATCTAGAGTTGGCGTGACAATTTGAGCAGGATAGATTTCATCTGGCGTGGCTGAGAAGATAGGAGCGGCCGCCAGATCAACCTCTAAGACACCCACGTCCAATACCTTTCCATCCTTTGGCGAGTATATTACAGCTTTTCCATCGGGGTGGGCCAATATGACATTCTGACTGTACAGATCCCCAATTACAATAACGTAATCCCTTGATGCAATATCTCTAAAAATGAATCCGCCACTCTGGTCAGTGAAAGTTATTGGACTGCTTGATTCATCAATCGTAAAAGCGCCATCGCTCTTATCCTCGTTCCAATAGACTGCAGCCAGTCGAACCTCGGTATTGGATAATGGTATTGGCGAACTACCAGATACCGATACAACCTGGCCGAGAAGGATCGATTCATCCGCTCCAATGGGTTCTGTAAGAGTCGGCGGGGTCCCAATGACAGCTGGATTATTCTCCCCGTCATTCCCATTAGAACAAGATGTAAACAGTAATAAGAGGAGAGTTAGGATAAAAATCACATAACTTTTCATAATTGCTAGAAAGTGCTCCTTCAAATGTTGTTCAAATAGTAATTCATGGGCCAAATAATGCCAAATTAATCCTCTAATACTCCAAATGGGTTATGGACTGGGCAATATGGTTCGGTTAATATCATGATCGAGTTCTGAAAATGTGTTTATATACTTTTGTATGGAGGAGTGAAAAATGACTCAATTGCGCAAATATGGTCTTCCTTTATTGGCCTTTATGCTGCTGTTTGCACTTGTTTTTGCAAATGTGGGCAGCGCAAAGGCCTCTGCTCGAACCGCAAACTGGACCGTTGCCGTCACCTATCAAAATGTGGGTACGCAGGCATCGAGCGTATTTGTTGAATTTTATTCTGAGGGAAGCTCTACACCTATCCAGTTTGATCCGCTTGATGGCGGAAAGCTGGCTGCAGGCGCTGGTAAATCGTTTTGGATTGGAGCCGTAAATGATGTGCCTTCCGGCTTCAATGGAAACGCGGTAATGCAATCTGACCAGCCTCTGGTTGCGACAGTAGTACAGTTTTCGCAGGATCCAGGTTTTAAAATGCGGCTTCTATACAATGGCTTCCAAACAAGCGGGGCATCAAACCAGTACCTGATTCCAACCGCTTTACTGAATAAATTTAGCCGGACGACAGTTTTCTCGATTCAGAACACGGAAAATCAATCGATAGACGTTACTGTGCGATTTTACGATGCAGATGACAATGGTAAGCTGGTCAGCACCATTAAACACACCATAAAGAAAAACAGTTCAAAATTCATCAAGATGGATGATACCTCTGATACCGGATTTCCGGCTTCTAAAACCGTTTTTAACGGTTCAGCCATTGTGACAGCCGTATTCACATCCGGTGGAGGCGATGCTAATGTCGTTGCTGCTGCTAATGAGTACTATACCAACAGCAATTTGGCTGCCAGTTTTGAGGGCGTACCCGTCACTGCGGCCGGCAATACAATTTACTTGGCTACTGGACTTTGCGAACGATTTGGCCTGGATACCTTCTACGCAGTTTCAAATGCTGACGCAGTAAGCGGAAACGCTAAAATAACAGTAGAGTATTTCAACACAGATGGCACCAGCAAAGCAAAAGATGGTCCCTATACTATTGGACCGGGCCAGAAGAAGAGCATCCGGACCTGCAATCCGAGCGATGGAACCAATATGAGCAATTTCACTGGCTCCGCAGTGGTGACAAGCACGGGTAATGCAATAGTTGTAATGGGTAAGGCCCAGAATTCTCTAAACGCTGGTACTTCCGGAACAAAAGATGTGTTTACAGCATTCTTGGGAGAATCTGGTGGAACAACCAAGAAGGCAATGCCATTCGTACGCTGGGCTAACGATTCCCAATATAACGATCCAAACAATAATGGCGGCAAGCAACGATCATTTATCGCAATAGAAAATGTTTCAAATTCATCTGGTAAATTCGATGTGAAATATTTCGACAAAAACGGTAAATTAGTTGCGACTCACACACTCACAATCAACGCTTCTTCAAAGGGCAATACAAATGCGAGTTTGGCCGGGGCTTTGGGTTCCTCTGGGATGGTTAGCGGCGCCTTTGGTTACTACACTGATAATACTGCTGGCGGCGGTGTTATTGTAGAATCCCAAGGGAGTCAAAAGTTTATCGCAATTGACCGCGTTCAGAATCCTGGCGCTGGTGAAGACGCCAACGCCGTTCCAGCTCCTTAGGGAGAAGATTCAGACCGGCCAATAATTGGCTTATAAGAACCTTAAGTAATAGATGCCTCCCGCGACTAAGTTGCGGGGGGCTTTTTCATTTCTATTGCCCGGCTGTAGATTTTTTCGTAGCAAAGAGCTGTGTTCTCAATGGTAAATTCGGAAGCAAAAGCATAAGCACGCTCTGCCATTCTCTGTAATTCTTTTGGATGATCCAGCGCGTATAATATAGCTTCAGACAATTCCTGTGGATTATCGACCTGAACTAGTGTCCCGGTATCATCACTCCTAACCAATTCTCGTGAACCTGGGATATCGGTGGCAATCACCGGGACCTTCTTGGACATAGCTTCTAAAATGACTGTTGGAAAGCCTTCCCATCTTGACGGGAGAATGAAGAGATCCAGGTTTGGTAGGATCTTCATCACATCGCTCCGAACGCCTAAAAATTCCACATTTCCCTCAAGGTTCAACTGGTTTGATTGGGATTGGAGCTCGGGAGAGAGCGGTCCATCACCCATGATGAGAAGGTGAACAGGTCGTTTTTCTAAAACCAGTGACACTGCATCCAATAAAACCGAATGGCCTTTTTGCTCCGTCAGCCGGCCGACGATGCCTACAAGCGGCGGGTCAAGATTAATAGCTATCGGAATTGAATCAATTTCAAGGGGAGCTGTAGTCTCAAATTGTGAAGCGTTAATCCCGTTATAACATAATGAGATCTTATCAACGTGGCTAAACCCTCGGGAAGCAAGCTTTGTATAAATTTCCTGCGATACTCCTATTTCCTGGTTAAAGAAAAACGGAAAGATGAAACGGCTCAGCACAGAACCAAGGAGAGGTTGGGTAATCCACTGCTGATCGAGATGAACCGTTCTGAATGCAATAGGATGGAGTGGATGAGCCAGATGGATGAGCATGCCTAAGATATCCGCTCTTTCGGAATGACTGTGGATAATGTCTGGTCTAAAGTCAGTCGTGACAAAACGCAGCTTTTTATATACACGATAGAGATCTGAGGTTAGTCTATGCTGCCAGACCATCAGACCCTCGACTGGCAGACCTAGCTGGTTTAAAGTTTCAAGCCATTGTCGTTCTTGGGGTGATTGAAAGGATTGCATCGCGAAGATCCTTGATTCGTACACCTCCCTGTCCAGCAAACCAGCCACCTGGATTGCATGACGTTCAGCTCCACCAGATTGATCACCAATGGCGATGCCGCTGATCAACTGCAGTACACGAATTCGGCCCATCTTAGGTATCTATATGAACTAACCAGGCATCTACAATAGGTCTGAGAGCCAGATAACGTTCTGCTATCTGGTGTCCTAACAAATTCCTCTCGTCCAACAGGTTGTTAACCATCAGGCAGAGGCTTTCTGGGTTTATCTGTCCAATGTCGCAATAGAACTGTTCCAGCCCAATAGCCTCCATCATTCCTTTGGCCTTTGGCTGGTAACCTATCAAGATGGCTGGAATTCCCTGGCTTAAGGCAAAGACTCCAGTATGCATTCGTGTGCCGATAACCATGTCCATCAGCCCATAAGCTTCTCTAATGGCTAATGCATCTTCAAAGGATTCGAGGATATTTATCTTGTGAGAATCATTTTGAAGTTTCTGATAAAACCGATTCGTGACGATTCTATCGTCATGGCTGGGGCTAGGGCCATAGCATTGAACGAATAGAAATACCTCTGCCTGGTTACTTTCTATGAGCTTAGTAATCGCAGATTCTAGAGCAGTTTCATAATTGCTCTGATTCTGAAATTGAGGATCTTGTGCCGCTCGATCTATGAGAGTTATACCCACACGAATTCGCTGGCTGTCAGGAAAAATATCTATATCGAAGTCTAGAAAGATTGTCTCCGTTGAGGTGGTCACAGCTGAAGGGGACCGGAGATCAAAAGCCAAATCATAAAGGACAACTGCTTTATCCGAGGAATAGCCAATCTCTTTTTTTAAGAACTCAAGGGAAATTGGCTCCCTCAACATGATTTTGGCAACCTTATTGAACAGCATTTTTGACAATTTGCGCTGAAGGTAACCTTCAATCGGACCGATAGATTGGGGCAGCATAATCAGAGGTTTGCCCAATAAAATGGCGAAGAAAGCGGCGAACAATGTCCAGAGAAATCCGGGGCTCAATGACTTATGGGCATAGTAATTTCCACCACCACAGCTAAGGACCATATCGGCTTGATAATAGGCCAGGAGCAATCGGTTCTTCTCTGCTGATCTTATGAAGAATTCCATATTAAATAATCGGTAAAACAGCGATAAGAATAACAATATGGCAAT
>BTQB01000030.1:0-14307 GCA_036985655.1 Anaerolineae bacterium
TGGCTCGAGTTAACTTCTTGATAGGTTATTACCTGCTGGCTGCCGAAGATTCGACCCTCTTCGCCCAATAGTGCATGTAGTTCCTGGCAGGTAAAGGGCAGTACCGGCGAGAATAAAATTTTCAATCCGTTAATGGCCTGGATGGCTGTGTAAATCGAGGATGCTGTGCTGGCTATGTCCATCTTTGCCGTCTTCCATGGACTCGTCTCTTCTAGGTACTGGTTTACCTGGGTCGCCAGGGAAAGAGTTAGCTGGAGAGCGGCTCTCAGTTTACAGGCGTCATACAGCTTGCCAATTTCCTCGAATCTGCTGTCGATGGACGCTAACAATGCGGCGCTTTCCTCACTCCTCTCTCCAGGGTCCGGAACAACACCGTTAAAATATCGCTGGGTCATATTAAGTACGCGATTAACCAAATTACCCCAATTGGCGACGAGTTCAGAATTATTTCGTTCCAGGAACCCTTCCCAGGTCCATTCACTATCTCGGGTTTCTGGCATATTCGTCGTCAAGTAAAAACGAAGCGGATCTGGATCATAGCGCTCCAGGGCATCGAGCATCGGTACGCCCCACCTTCGGCTTCCACTGATCTTCCGACCTTCCATATTCATAAATTCGTTAGCCGGTACATCATACGGTAGATTAAATCGCTTCTCGTCATCCTCCTCATAGAGAGACCTTACCCCAAGCAGTTCAGCGGGCCAGATGATGGCGTGGAAAGGTATATTATCCTTTCCTACAAAGTAATAGGTGCGGGCATCTTTTTCATACCACCAGCGCTTCCATGCCTCAGGTTGATCTTGGTTCTTAGCCCACTCAATACTGGCAGACAAATAACCTATTACCGCTTCGAACCAAACATAGAGCACTTTTTTTTTCCAGCCATCAACTGGAACAGGAATACCCCAATCCATATCTCGCGTAACCGCCCTTCCCTGCAGACCCTCGTTTAGAACAAGATTTCGGGCAAAATTAATCACCTGGGGTCGCCAATGTTCTTTATCATCTGTGATCCACTCAGCCAAACCCTCGTCGGCAAGCTTCTCCAGATCCAGGAAAAAATGTTCCGTGTCACGCAGTTCCAGTGGGGAGTCATCTAATTTGCTGTGAGGTTGGATTAAATCGGCCGCGCTTTCAAAGAGCGTATTACAGTTATCACATTGATCGCCACGAGCGCCGCTGTATCCACAAACAGGGCAGGTCCCTTCAACATATCTATCCGGAAGAAACCGGTCCGATTCCGGCGAATACATTTGTTTAGTTACCATCTGGTATAAGAAGCCCTTTTCTAACAGCGCTAGAAAAAGGTCCTGCGATACGCGATGGTGGTTTTCGGTATCTGTATGTGTATAGAGGTCATAGCTCAGGCCAAGAATCTGGAATAGCTTCAGGAAGCGGTTGTGATAGTAATTAAAGACCTCCCTTGGTGTCTTACCGTCCACATCGGCCCTAACGGTTACTGGTGTTCCATGGCTGTCGGAACCGGATACCATGAGTACATCGTTGCCCACCAGGCGCTGGTACCTGGCAAATATATCTGCCGGCAAATAAGAACCGGTTACATTGCCCTGGTGAATATCAGCGCTGGCGTAGGGCCAGGCAACAGCTACCAGGATATGCTCTTTGCGTTTCTTGGATTTCATTAATCGTCGTACTCTTCTTCTTCCTCGCTGGTATCGTCCAAATCTTCCTCTTCTTCTGCCAGCTCCGTCAGAAGTTCGGCCATTAGCTCAAAATCGTCCTCGCTTATCTCAACAAACTCAGCGGAATTAGACAGGGTCACCTGTATGTCCTTCTGGCTCTCTAAATCAACAGTCGAAACATGAACAGCATTTTTAAGATTAGGCGCAAAGACATCGACATCCATTGGAAATTGGAATATGACCTCGCTCTTTGAAGATAAGGTTGATTTCGTTTTTTTAGCAGGACCAGTAATTGTAACTACTGCAAAAAAGACTTGACTGTCCACAGCGTAATATATTAACCTGTCTCCTGGATTAATCCGCGTTACTGAGTCTATAGTTGCTTCTACCTTGCCCTGCCTGCCTGGGTTGATAACTTCTTCAGCAGCCAGAACAAGGATCGGTTTTATGTAAAATCGATTTTTTAGGCTCTTGGACCGCCTTGCCTTTCGTGTCGCAAGGCTGCTTCTAGCTTCCTCCTCAACGAGGATGTTCTCCCAGATTCTTCTTTGTATATTTATGCTTAATTCAGCCGTCGATCCATCCTTATATTCCACGGTCATCTTTGAATCGCCTAATTTGATGACTTTATAACGGCCGATGCGGTTTGAATATTCACCGCCTTCCTCAAACATGGCACCTAAATCTCCGTATCACAATTGATAATTTACCAGTTTACCAGATGATTAGCCGTGCATGGTACCGTTTTAGCTTTTGTATTGCAAGTGGAGTTTAAAGAGGGTGTAACCTCGGCCCATTTTGATCAATCAATTACAAACTTCTCTCCTGACCAGCTTGTTATAACTCGACCATAAGCCGGACAGCCATCTCGGGCTATCTCCCCGACACCATTACTGTCCTGGTCAATGAGGGCCGTTTGACCGAGACACCTGAGCGGCACCGTGTATACTTTCCAGTTGCCTTTGTCACTGCTAATGACTCTGAGGCGGCCGTCGACATCGCTTCGCAGCAAGATATCACTGATTCCATCCGCGGTAATATCACGCTTGGCGATGATGCTAATATCACCTAATTCAATCTCACGGGCGAAGGGATAGAGCATATTAACAAACTGCCATGAATCTCCCCCCCGTTGATTAAAGATAACAACCTCTAGCCTTTCTGGGCTCCCCTTTGGACCGTGCCAGAAAGTGACTAACTCTTTTTCATTTTCTTGATTATCTATGAGCATCCATTGGTTGTTTCTCGATACATGTTGAGATCCCCAATAGCTGCTTAATCCTTGTAGACCCGCCAGGCCCTTATCATTCAATATTGATTTGAGTAAAGCTGCATTTCCTTTGAGAGCCCTTTGTGGAAATGTCTCCTGTCGTTCAGCTCCCCTTAATAGGTCACCTGCACTTTCGGTAGGATGCTCAAAGAGAAGCCGCAGGTCGTTGTTAAGAACACGTTGATTACAGCCAAATTGCAGCGCGTACCCCGCCTGTTCACTCTGGATACCTATGGTAGCCGAGCTACCACGATCACCTTCTACCCTATCAATATTTTCGTAGAGAAAGGCAATATTATTACTCCCTTCCGTAAGTTGAACCTCAAAGGTTACCCTTTCATCTGCATTATCAAAGGAGGGCGCTTCATCCCATTCGACAATGAATGTACGATTTGGTTCGTCACCGACTACTTCAGTTCCAATAAAACCAAAAAAGGTAAGATCGAGATCGTCCCAATATGGAGCGATAAGATCACCTAGCCCTGCTGCCGGGTCTGGGTAAAGACACTCATTTTCATAGGCAGCGTTAGCTTGATTAAACTGGAGATTTCCATTTGTGCTAACATAGAGCGAATTGTAGCTTTGACCATAAAATATGAAAGTAAATGGGAGAAGGACTTCGGCCAGCACATCGTCGCCAAATAGTTGAATATCGTGCGTGGCATTTATGTATTCCAGCTCCCTAATCGACGAACAGACATATCCGTAGCCATCAGGGCCAGGACAAAGAACAACTTGCTCCATATCGGCTTCGCCCCGAATCGCGCGGACGGTAAAAAATCCTGTTATTCCAACCAGGATTACTATTGGGATAACGATCCAGCCGGTTATTCGCATTAGAAAAGTGTAGCTAAAGAAAAGAAGTTATCCAAGCTAAACTTCGCTTTTGACTGCATCCTCTCGATCAATTAAACCACGGCCCAATAAGAACACCGAGATTAGCAGTATGCTGATGCTAATTAATTGTAGAATGTGAAAACCACTTGGCGTTAGCCAGGCGTTTGCTCGATAGGCATCGACAAACAACCTCCCCCCGCTGTAGATGGCCAGGGAAATCAAAAATAATTGGCCGTCGAAACTGCGTCTCTTTAGAAAAGCGAACCAGGATGCCAGTGCAGCTATACCAATTATTATTTCATAGATTTGGACCGGGTGACGTCTGATGCCAAATACGTCGATGGCCCAGGGCATTCCGGTTTCAACCCCATATCCAGGTCCCCCAAAAAAATCCGCCAGACTGATAACAATAAAAAGGGAGCTAAACCCAGGCGCCAAGGCATCAAGAGTCGCTGCCGCTGGCAGCTGTTTCGCTCGACCATAGAATATGCCTGCCAGGATGGCGAAAAGTAAACCGGCCCACAGCTCAAAGCCGCTGTTTAAAGGCCATATTATGCCCAATAAATTGTTCCGATATGCCGGCCATTGCAAGACAACAAAAATAGCTCTCGCCCCGATAAATCCAGCTGCAATGGATACGGCCGCCAGGCTGTAGGTTGCCTCAGCATTTAGATCCAACCTTTTGGCTGCTCGTTCAACAACGCTCAAAGCCAGCCAAGCGCCGAAAATATAGATTATGCCAGAAGTCGGTAAGACCAAGGGGCCAAGTGAAATAGTAGGCTGCATAATAAAGAATGAATACTTATCAACCCTCTTTCAATAATCGATCAACACGATCTTCTAAAACCGCTTGATTAATAATACCGGTGTAGACCTCTCGGATAACACCATCGGCGTCAATAAAAACGGTAGTTGGCAGTGCAACAACACCGTACTTGCGATTGATTGAACTATCCTCGTCCAACACTAAGGGATAAGAAAGCCCCATTAAAGCCCCAAAGTCCGCAACAGCAGACAAGGGCTCCCCTTGATCAACACCTATTATCGCCGCCTGTCCATTAAATTTGAGGCTGGCTGCTTGAAAGTAAGGGGCTTCTATACGGCACGGAGGGCACCATGATGTCCAGAAATTTAGAACAGTTGGCTGGCCCCGGTAATCACTTAATGTTAGCTCCTCACCCTGCGTAGTTGAGGATGTAAAATCAGGGGCAAAATAACCAGCGATAGGCGCTTCGGTTAGATTGTCAGCTACGCCAAATTGGGGCGTTGACTCTTGAGAGATAAAAATCCAGGCGCCGCCAAGTAATCCTAAAATTAATAGCAATATAGTCCAGCCAAACCGCATCTTGAGCATAAGTTAATTGTACCTGTGCTCCCGGCCGCGATTGTAACTTCGCTCACCAAGATTCACCATTTCTGACCTTGCTAACCTTCTCTAACGATGTCCTTATCCCCTCCGGTCAATCCGGAGATGGTAATTCGGTCACTTGGCATCCGAACTGTTTCAACTTCATTTGATGTAGGGACATATCCTGTTAGATCGTAAGTAAGGGCGCCATCGATTACTACAGGCATTATTTCACCGACAGGTAGGCGGTCTGAGACGATAATCATTCCGTCTACTTCTGGAGCATCACGATATGAGCGACCAAGCGAGAGTCCTCCATCATAGCCTTCGATTAAAACTGGCAGGGTTTTCCCGACAAATTGCTGGTTTTTTTCAAGCGATATAGTTTGTTGCAGCTGCATCAATCGATCGATCCGATCATCCTTGACTTCATCAGGCACATGCCAGCTGATATTTGCAGATAGCGTTGACTCCTCATAGGAATAAGGGAAAACGCCGACTCTATCGAAACGCACTTCTTGCACGAATTCAACCAATGTCTCGAACTCTTGATCGGTTTCACCTGGATAGCCCACAATAAATGTCGTTCTTAGGGCGATATCAGGCATAGAAGCTCGCAGTTTTTCAATCGTTTTGTACACCCAATCTACATTGGCCGGCCGTCGCATACGTTTTAATGTTTCCCGGTCTGCGTGCTGCAATGGCATGTCCAAATAAGGTAATATCTGCCGGTGATTAGCCATTGTTTCTATTAACTCGTCTGTCACATAGCCAGGATAGGTATACATAATACGAATCCAATCGATATCAGGCGTTGCTTCAACCATCTGATTAAGGAGCTGGCTCAATCCGTTCTTCAACCCCAAGTCATGCCCATAATCACTTGTGTCTTGGGCGATGATTATCAGCTCTTTGACACCGGCTTCCTGTAAGCGACGAACTTCCGATATGATCCTTTGTGGCGGGCGGCTAACAAGCGTCCCCTTTATCTGCGGGATAACGCAAAAAGCACAAGGTCGTCTGCAGCCATCTGCAATTTTCAGGAAAGCGCTGGCGCCATTCACTGAAGCTCTCACTACATTTCTTTCATCGCGGCCGACTGTATCTGCATCACCGGGTAAGTGATAGAGGGGCGCGGGATGGCGTCTACGACGAAGTTGATTGATGAAGCGAACGATATCCATCCAACGTCGCGTACCGATTACGCCATCTAAATTGGGGATTTCCTGCACTAATGCTGGACCATACCTTTGAGATAGGCAGCCTGCTGCTATTAGAAGTTGATCGCCGCTCTTATTCTCAGCAAGTTCTCGCAATACCTCCAGTGATTCCTTTTTGGCGCTGTTTATAAATCCACAGGTATTTACTATAAGAACACCGGCCTCCTCTGGTTTATCAACAGCAGAATACGACGCTCGGTTTAGCAGTACACCCATGCTGTCTGAGTCAACGCTGTTCTTGCTGCAGCCCAAACTAACAAGGTAATACTGTTTTTTCTTTTTTTGCTTGCTCATCAGTTAGAGGTAGTTTCCCAGATTTCTTCGACGACTTCTCCCCTACCGCCTAATTTGCCTAATGGAATATCGTTTATTGTCGCAAAAATGCCGATTGCATTGCCCGTTAATAATTGAGCCTCTTCCTCAGCGGTCCACTGATATGGTTCATCTCCTTTCTTCGCCAGGCCTTCAAATACAACCTCTCCGTCAATAGTAACCCGCATCCATGTCCGTTCTGTTATGTCAAGACGAAGCTCGATAAGCTCTAATGTCGCTGGAAGAGTTGGTCTCGTTGCTGTGGCTGTCGGCAGCTGGATTGCGGCATTTCTATTGGTCGAAGTAATCACGGCGGCCGCTCCTGGGATTATTGAGGTATCTGGCGATGGGCTTGCCTCAGCTCCATTGCCAGATGTCAGATTGCTGACCACCTCCTGGATCCCGTTAGTCAACGACTCGGCTCCACCTTCATTTCCCCGAACCAAGGGAATTATGCGGCTAGCTATCAAGGCAATCGATAATAACAAGGCAATAATAATTATCCATCGCTGGAAGGACCCAGACTTACCTCCCCCATTGTCTGACAGATTCATATTTACCGGATCAAAAAATGGTTGGTCTTGCCTGGTTGGTAGTGGTGAATCAGGTCCGATAGAGGCATTATTTGGGGCGGGGATGGTTACGGTTTGCTGGCCTCTCTTAACTTCATATCGCTCCAGTAATGGTTCGGGATCCAGCTTCAGATAACGAGCGTAATTGCGAAGATATCCTCGAGCATGTACTGGTGTTGGCAGGGCGTCATATTGGCCCGCCTCCAAAGCCTCTAAGTATGAACTGTTAATACGGGTAGCTTCCTGGGCATCATGCAGTGTCAGCCCTTTTGCTTCCCTGGCCTCTCGAAGGAGATTACCTAGCTCATCCACAGGATATGTCTACAAAATCTTTCCAACATCAAAATCATGGTCGCTACATGCACCCTTTCTTATTGTCGGAAAAGAGCGATCAACATTAGAAGATGGTCTGCTTAATAGTAATTACGCTGTCGGTTCGAGATCTTCCTCAGTTGAGGTCACATTATCCAATTCAGAGTTTAGGATAGTTTCTTGATCTGGCTCTGTGTCTGCAGCTTCTTCTTCTACGAAAATGTCTTCAATATCGTTTTCTTCAGCCACGGCAGCCGCTGCAGTCGTATCCATCGCCTCGGCGGCAGCGACGCTTTCCCCTTCTGCTCCAGCTTCAACAACTGCAGCTTCTTCATCCTCTTCATCTTGGGCTTCCAGCGGATGGATGAAGACGGTAACCTGGGGATGAAAATCTCTTCCTAACTTTACTGTTACTCGATGTTCTCCTAACTGGCGGAGAGGCTGGCTGGAGATAATCCGGCGATCTATTTCTGTGCCTAATTGCTGGTTCATTTTTTCCGCAATATCTGCAGTTGTGATTGAACCATATAATTTGCCTGTCTCACCCGCTCGTGCATTAAATACAAGTTTTGTTTTGCTGATTTCGGCAGATAAGGCCTCGTTTTCTTCTCGGATTTCGCTAACACGAACAGCAGCTCGTTGTCGCCAAACATCTGCTTCTTTTAGCACACCATCTGTTGCTTTTACAGCTAAACCCTGTGGCAGCAGGTAGTTTCGCCCATATCCATCGGCGACATCAATGACTTCACCTGCATATCCCAGGTTTATTACATCCTGTTTAAGTAAAATTTTCATATCAATATATTCTCCTGACCGTTGAAATTGCGACCGATAATGTTAGCAAAAGGGTACGCATTTTACAAACTTTAGCAGATAGTTGATTAAGCCTGGCTGCCATTGGCGTATACCTCATCCATCGCTAACAATACATCATTAAGTTCAGTGACCTCACTATCAATATCCTGGCGCAGTCGTTTAGCCCGCCCACTATCGATATCTTTTGCCCCGACCAGCATCGTTTGAGAGTAAATCGTTCCCAGGGCTGTCATCGTCGTCTCTAACTGCAGCTCAGCCCGCTGCATGGTTTTTTCAAGGGTGTTTATCGTTTCAATTTGACGCCGCATTCCACTGATGGTTTCTTTTATTTGTTTCCGGACGGCCGGATCATCTTCGCTCTTGAGTCGATTATTTAGCTGGTCTATTCTCATTGTAGCGCGTTTCGTATCTCGTTCCAGGATGCTCTTTTCACGCTTAAAGCGATCAAGGCGTTTTGCCAGGCTGTAAATATTTTCCAACCATTCATCTATTTGGCTTGCTGTATCGGCCAGATTGTCTCTAAGAACAGAAGGCCGGCGCTCGCGGATGGCCAGGTTGATGCGGGCGCGATAATCAAGAGCCTCCTCCACTTGTTGCTGAAGCCGTGGATCAGATAACCGCTCAGGCTTAAACTCATCTTTTAACATCTCAGCAACGACTTTACGACCGGTTTCCGGATCGCTGTAGCTGCTGTAAACGATAGCCAATTCGGCCGCCGCTCCCGCCAACAACCATCCCCAGGCAGGCATTATTCCAATAGCATCTGGCCCGAACGCTGCTAACAACAAGGTCAGAGCAATGACAACAGCGCTTTCTGGGCGAAAGAACGCATGCTGAAGCATAGCCTTGCGAGCTCGCTTTTCTAATGAATCCCGGGCTTTTTCGGCCATATTATTCGGTGCAAATTAAACTGCTGAGGGTTAAAGACTAACGATCACTAATTTCGTCTCTGACGCTATCGATTTTTTCCTGGATACTCTTCTTAAAGCCTGGATAACTGCTCAAGTCCTTTGCTGATTCTAGCACATCTAATGCGCGCTCGAAAAAGCCTAATTGAGCGTAGGCAAAACCCAATGATCTTTGAAATGCTGGTCGAGTTGGCTCCTTCGCAACAGCCATTCTGAAATGAAGGATCGCACTGGCCCACATACCTTTCTGTGCGTATCGCTTGCCAACAAAAAAATAATCAGATGCTTCAAACAGCCCCTTATCGATTCGAGCCACGACTCTTGAACGACTTTTCTCAAAATCAGGTCCTACGGTAAGAATGCCATATAGGAGTGCCAGGATAATAGTAATTATCTGGAATGGTCGGATGAAATCTAGCAGTAGACTTGCCAAAGTCAAGAAAGGACTTTCCGCCATTTTTAAATAATAATCCACACCTGAGAAGGTTGATATTGCTGAATCGACGCTGGTGCCCGTGAGCCACTCAAAAAATAAAATCGTCAAAATGATTAACAGCAGCAAAATAGTGCCCACATATCCTGCCGGATGTCTGAACGCAATTAAGACGGAAAGAAGGATGACTACGCTAAAAATAAAACCGTGCCACACAATTGCGGTCAGCTGGTTACCTACGATAATGTCTAGGAATATTTGGATGAAAAAAAGCTGTCCTAAGGCAAAAACCAGCACAAAAAAGACGATCAGATTTCCGCTAGCTTTTTGTTCGCTGTAGTGGGATGAGGTCAGTTTACGACGACACCTAGGACAACGAGCTATTTCTTGGTGAACTACCGCCGAACAATAGGCACATAGATCATCCTCCCGCTCCCAAATATCATCATATCGGGAGGTCGATATATAGCTTATCTCCGGCGCTTCGTGGACAGAAAGCGCATCCTGCCACTGCCACCTCTTTACCAATCTTTCCGGATAGAGTATGGCGCCGGCTGGGGTAAGGGCTGTTAGGTCCCTTTCCACTACCTTGTAATTATGGTTAATATCTGTATTGACCTTCCCGGCTGATATCTTATCAAGCTCCTCCTTAGCGAACTCATTTTCAGGATCTAAGGCTAAGACATTCTCGAGGCAGACCTTTTTTTGTTCATCCGACTCAACTGCTCGGCTAAGCCAGAGCCAGGCTTGCTCATTTTCACGATCAATTTCTACTACCCCCATTAATAAATCAACTGCCTCTGCCCTCTCACCCCTCTGGACTGCTTCTATTCCTCTAGTAAGCAGCTTTTGATTATCTTCTGATTCCATAATTAAATGATTGAGTATTATGTCAAATATTAACTATCAACCCAGGAAGAACCGCATCCAAAAATAGTGAGCGCCCGAAATCGGGCGCTGCACTTAACGTGGACCCAAACCGGAACTACTTCATCAGGATTCACTGGCAGCTGTATCAGCATCCTCTGCTGCCACTTCTTCTACCGGCTCAGGTTCTGCCAACCCAAGCCTTCGTTTTCGTTCTTCCAGTTGGATATCGATCTCAGCTTTCCCCAAAGCATCATCCATCTGGGAGTCAAGGCGGTCAGCGTACATCTCGGAATAGGCTGAAGCTCTATCCAGGCGGCCGCGAATTGACTCGCCAATACGGGCAATATCGCTGTCACCCACCCCAACAAGGTCATCTAAGCTCTTGATGGCTTTGACGGTTGCCTCTTTCGACTTCGCCAATTCCATCAAGGCCTCTAGTTCTTTCTGTTCCTGGCGTATTGTATTGAGCTTAGCCTGTAATTTAATTCGGGCATTGAGGAGAGATTCGTATTCCCGCTGTTGTCTTACCCACTGTTCATGATACTGCTCCTGCAATCTTCGATTTGTATTTAGTTCAACTTGAGCAGCTCGAGCGAGGTCTGTCTTCCCTTGCATGATCAAGGTGTCAACATTTCTGTCTAATTGATCACCTCTTTTCTTATATTCCTTATACTTTCTTTCCAGTGTTTTAACTTCGCCCCCAACAGTCGCTGCTGCTTCCTCGAGATCATCCAGATTTTTTTCAGCATCACGAATGTATTGCTTCAATACACCAACTGAATTTGCTTCAAGAGCGCGATCAACCATATCATGCAAATTTGCTGAAATTAACGTTTGCGTTTTTTCTATTAATGATGCCATATTAATATGCCTCCTTCTGCACAAAAGCTTTGATTGGCGTCATCCGATATCCAGGTAGTCTTATTTCAAATCGATATCCCCCTAGAGGATCTGAATCAAGGATTATTTGTCCTCGATGCAGGCCAATAATTCCTTTAACCACGGGCAGACCAGGGTCAAATGTGGACAACTCAAGAACCGTTGGCCCATCCATTTTCATTAGTGCGTTGATCCGGTCGATCTTTTCCTGAGATAACTCCCCTCCTCGAGAACCAATGACAATTAGAACCTCGGATCCTTGTTGGTTTGACATAATCTCCAACATCTTCGTTTTCCGCCCATTTCCTAACATAATAGCGGCTTTCAAAACGCGATCCAATCCCATTCGAAGTGTTGGGTAATCGAGCGCAACGGGCGCGATACTTCTGGACAATTTACTCGTGACCTTGAGCCCCTCTTCGCCCATTTCAAGAATGCATTTGCGGATAGCCTCAGCAATTACTTGATTTACGTCGCCTGGTTTCACCCGAGTTCCAAAATTCGAAGATGCTTCTCCTGCATCTAATTCAACAAGAAATACAAAATCCTCGACCATTTGTCTGATTTGGCTGCTTCCAATCTTGATTCCCCGCAAGTAATCGATTAATTCCTCGTCGGATTGAACTTTTTCAAGACTGTCAACAAGAAGCTGCGCATAATCCGTTACAGACATAAGAGGTAACTGAAAGTCAGGCAGGAAGAGATCCAGGATACCTCGCTTGATTTCGTCAAGGTTTTGGGCAATCACCCCCTGAGTTTGAAAGTAGCGGTCGAGTTGGGATAGGACCAATTTAAACAAGACCTGGCTATCATAGGGCTTTGTAATGTATTCTTCGACGCCGCGCTGACGCGCCCGCATAATATCTTCTCTTTCGCCCTTTGCAGTTAAGAATATGACGGGAATGTGTAAAAAAGCAGGATTCTGACGTACATTCTCCAGGAATTCGTAGCCATCCATACGCGGCATCATAATATCTGAAATAATTAAGTCAGGCTGCTGCTCGGCGATACGCTTTAACCCTTCCTCACCATTGGTCGCCGTTATTATCTGCAACTCATAATTCCCATCGAGGATTTCCAGTAAGTCTTTTAGGCCTTCCAGTAAGAACCATTCATCTTCAACAACCAATATCGTAGCTTTTCTTTTTTGCTCGGAGCTTTTTTCCGGTGCCAATTCAACCCCTGGGCCATCGCCATAAACCGGAAGTACAACTGTAAAGGTAGAGCCAACGCCTTCCGCGCTGGCCACCTCTATTCTTCCCCCATGTAACTCGACTAGACCCTGGGCGATGGTCAGTCCGACTCCCGCCCCCTGCTGCTCAAAAAGTTCGCGATTGTGCTGGTAGAAGAGCTCAAATAAGCGTTTTGTTACATGGTGCGGAAAACCTATACCATTATCCCGAAATGACAGACGCACCTCGTCACCAATGGCTGAGGCAGTTATCCAGATTTCAGGGTTGCGACTTCGTTTTATTAGGCTGAACTTCAAAGCGTTGTCAAGAAGCCTGCTAAAAACGATTTTTAGATCGTTTCTCGCACCATATACCAGTGGCAATACCTCAGGTATATCATAGTGAACCTTTAGGTTAGAAGATTGATGAAATCGAATAACATTTTCACAAGTAACTTGAATCAATTCACTTAAATCGGTTATCGGTTCAGCTATGGTCTCAAATTCGCTATCTTTTTGCCCAGTCCGCAGTTCCATCACTGTGATAAGGCCATCTACCAAAAAACTGAGGCGAATTGCTCCAACTTGAATTCCCCGTAGGTATTCGCGAATATTCTCCTCATCCTCGTTTAGAAATCCTGAGGCTAGCATCTCGTAATATGCTGTAACATATGTCAGCGGCGTCCGGAACTCGTGATTTAGCAACTGAACGATGTTCCGGCTCATCGTATCCTTTCGCTTCTCCCTGCTCAATTCAAGCTGAAATGCTCTATCTAGTTGGCTCTTTACAAGCTGAACTAGTTCAAAAGTATCATATGGTTTAGTTATGTAAAGATCCGCTCCCTTGAGCCTGCCCTCGAGAAGGTCTTGCTTGGTCCCCTTTGCCGTTAAGAAAATAAAGGGAATGTGAACCCAATTTGGGTTTTCACGAACTCGTTCAATGAACGTTAGCCCATCCATGTTGGGCATCATAACATCTGAAATGATCAGGTTGGGTGTCTGATCGACTAGAACCCTGAGTCCTTCCCTGCCATCAGTAGCTGTATGGACGGTAATATCATAGCCAATCTCAGAAATTTCAAGAAGATCGACCATGCCCTCCAGAAGGGCAATATCGTCTTCGACAAGCAATATCGATGCCTGCTTTTTCATCTTATAACTCGTGGCTCACAGCTGATTTATGTCGAACCTGATCGTAAATAGGATTCGATGAGCTTCAGCCCCAGTGAGATCTCCTTTATGATTCATTCTTCACACTAGAGAGACAAGGGCGGCCGCCATTTATCGATAATTAGATCGTTCTCAGAAGAACCTATTTCCTCTTTTCATCTTGTTCGCAATCGGCGCGCGAAGAATAACAGCATTAGAAGGCCGAAGCCAATAATGGCAATACTCCAAGCCCCAAACCCAGTGTCTGGAAGCGTATCACCACCGCCGCCGCCTATAGCATTTACAGGAGTTGCAGTCTCTTCTGCTGGAAGAGCAGCGGCACTTGTAGCCTCCGCATCTTCGGTAGTCTCGCCATCCTCAGGAGCCGCGCTATCCTCAGTAGACTCGCCGTCTCCAGTGGACTCGCCGTTTCCAGTGGACTCGCCGTCTCCAGCGGACTCGCCGTCTTCAGCGGCTGCTGCATCAGAAGTTGCCGCTGCATCGGTAGTTGCTGCTGCATCAGAAGTTGCCGCTGCATCCACAGCGCCCTCATCGGGTTCCTCCGTC
>BTQB01000031.1:0-14180 GCA_036985655.1 Anaerolineae bacterium
GTCAAACATAAATATATATTATTCTATGCGGGGCTCGTCCTCCGGCAAATCAGTTAGGCGGCTACCAGTGACCCCGCTTCGTAGCCCCTCTTCAACACTCGCAGGTTCGCTTCAACGAGCTGGGCTTTTTTCTTTGACATGTGCTCGACAAGGGTTGCCTGGACAACCTCGAGTTCAAGTACAGGTCTACGGGACAACATCGCCCCTATCGCCGCTACATTAAGCATCTTGATTGTGCCGGCTTCCTCGGCAATCGAATTGGCCGGCAGGTAAACTGTCTCTAAATCTAATCGTTGGGATTTTTCCGTTATGATGCTCGAGTTGACGACCAACAAGCCCTTCTCTTTTACCAACGGTTCATACTTTTCGAAGGATGGTGAATTTAATGCGATGGCTACATCCGGTTGAGCAACCAGTGGCGCACCGATAACATCATCGCTGATGATAACAGTACAATTTGCCGTTCCGCCCCTCATCTCTGGTCCATAGGACGGAATCCAGGTTACGTGCTTGCCTACCTTCATTCCCGCATAGGCCAGCAGCTGTCCAGCGAATAAAACCCCTTGTCCACCAAAACCAGCAATAATTATAGACGTTTCCATAGTGAATTATCCTTATCTGGCTTCAGGCCATTCTCAATTTAAGTTTTTGCGTATCTTCCAGTACCTCTTTCAATACATCGCCCAGTCTCTGGATACCGATCTTGATCTGTTCCGGCTGGGCGTTGGAGAAATTGAAACGGCCGGTGTTCCGGCCACCGCCATCAGGAAAGAAGTACGTTCCAGGCACAAAGGCCACCTTGTTTTTTACAGCTTTCTCCAATATATCAGCAGCATCGATGTGTACAGGAAATGTTACCCACAAGAAAAGGCCGCCTTTAGGCTGGGTCCACCGGACGCTCTTGGGGAAGTACCGGGCCATAGCTTCCAACATAAGGTCCCGGCGTTCGTGATAAACCTCTCTGATTTTTCGGACGTGTTTGTCAAGGAAACCGTCTTTAGCAACTTCATAGGCAACCATCTGTCCAAAGGTGCTGGAATGGAGGTCCATGCCTTGTTTGGCCGTAACACAGCTTTGGATGACCCGCAGTGGGGCGACGATCCAGCCCAGGCGGATTCCCGGAGCCAGGGTTTTGGAGAAAGTGCTCATATAGATAACATTCCCACGAATAAAGCCCTTATCTGTGTTCGCTGGCCCGCCATCTTTTAGCTTGTTGGCATCAAGTACCACCAGCGGTGGTTGATGGACGCACTCATAACGTAATTCACCATATGGATCATCTTCGATGATGGGAGTGCCATAACGATCTGCCGTTTCAATAAGCGCCTGACGGCGCTCCAATGATAGGGTTACACTCGCAGGATTTTGGAAATTTGGCAAGATATACATGAATTTTGGTCCGGCGCACATAGCCTCCGCAAGTAGATCGGTCTGAATTCCGTCATCGTCAATGGGCACCGAGGTGAATTCCGCTTGATAAGCACGCCAGGCCTGGAGGGCGCCCAGATAGGTCGGCCGTTCAGTTATGATCCGGTCACCGGGATTGATTAAGACCTTACCTATTAGGTCAAGCCCCTGCTGAGAACCGCTGGTGATCAGCACATTGTCGGGGGTAGCCTCTATTCCATAGCGGCCCATCTTTTGCACGATAAATTCGCGCAGGGGCCAATAGCCTTCAGTTGTGCTGTATTGCAGGGCCTTCCGGCCATGTTTTACTAAAACAGCATCGGCCGCCGCTCGAAATGCTTCAACTGGAAAAAGTTCCGGCGCTGGCAAGCCACCGGCAAAGGAGATAAGGTCGGGTTGTTGGGTTAATTTCAAGAGCTCGCGTATGGCCGAACTAGCCATTTGCTTTGTCCGCTGGGCATATCGCTGTTCCCATGGTGTCGTCATGAATTAACGCCTCCCCTTTTTTGTTAAAGCTTTTAGTTCATCGGCTACCTTGTAATCGCCCAATGGATAGACCGGGATCATTGCCTCCTTCACCCATTTAAGGGATTCCTCGGGCGTCATACCCCAGTTAATTGGGCAGGATGAAAGTAATTCAACAATGCTGTATCCCAAGCCTAAAAGCTGGGCTTTAAAGGCAATGCGTATAGCTTTTTTTGCCTGGATTACGTGGCGGGCGTCGTGTAGACTCCGGCGGACCGAATAGGCTGTCCCTGGCAGTACGGATAAAAGTTCAGCCATCTGCATTGGGTAACCGGCCAAATCTGAATCTCGACCAAACGGCGAAGATGTTGTTTTCTGACCGATCAGGCTGGTGGGGGCCATCTGCCCGCCGGTCATGCCGTAAATGGCATTATTGATGAAGATGGTTGTGATTTTCTCGCCTCGAGCGGCCACATGAATAACCTCGCCAGCGCCAATGGAGGCCAGATCGCCATCCCCCTGGTAGGTAAATACAAATTTATCAGGACTTACCCTTTTAACGCCCGTAGCCATCGCTGGGGCCCGTCCATGGGCAGCTTCACAGGCGTCTACGTCGAAGTAATTGTAGGCAAAAACTGAGCAGCCAACAGAAGCAACTAATATTGTTTGCTCTCGAATCCCTAATTCGTCGATGATCTCGGCGATAATTCGATGGGCAGTTCCGTGGGTGCATCCTGGACAATAATGGGTGGGAACATCAACTAAAGACCTGGGTCGTTCATAAACGACCTGTTCTTGTTCAGCGACTTGGGTGACCATTGCCACTCTCCTGCAGTAAATAATTCTCTGGCTCCCTCATCTGAGCCAGCAGTGCGCGAGCACGTTCTTCAACTTCATCGGGCATGGGGATGCTTCCTCCCATCCTGCCCAGAAAGGCCACTGGAATATCAGGGCCAACGGCGGCCCGGACATCGTGCAACATCTGACCAGCATTCATCTCGACAACCAGTATCCCTTTCGCCTTTTTTGCTATTTGAGCCAGCTGGCGCTCCGGAAAGGGCCAGAGGGTTATCGGCCGGAACAATCCGACAGGCAAACCAGCTTCCCTCATCAACATGGTGGCTGATTGAGCTACCCTGGCCGCTGTTCCAAAGGCCACGATGACAAGCTCAGCCCCATCAATGTATTGCTCATCGTAACGGATTTCAATGCGTTCGATAAGGGCCAGCTTTTCCTGGAGCTTTAAATTGAAGGCCTCCAGCTCTTCCGCTCCCATATATATAGAGCTTATCTTATTCTTTTCCCGGCTATGAGCGCCAGTCAGAGCCCATTCTGGTCTGCGGTCCTGCAAAGGCCTCATCGGGGGCAGCTCGGCCGGTTCCATCATCTGTCCTATGGCGCCATCAGCAACCATGAAAACTAGGGTCCGGTATTTCTCGGCCAGGTCAAATGCCAGTACCGTCAGATCGATGGCTTCCTGGATATTGGAGGGCGCCAGGACAATGGGATGGAAATCGCCGTGTCCGGCTGACTTAGTAACTTGATTGTAGTCTCCTTGACTGGGTTGAATATTGCCCAATCCAGGCCCCCCACGCATGATATCTACGACGACCGCTGGAACTTCTGAGCCAGCGATATAACTAAAACCCTCTTGCATTAAACTGATACCTGGACTGCTGGATGATGTCATCGCTCTGGCGCCAGTGACAGCAGCACCGTAGACCATATTTACAGCTGCAACTTCGCTCTCAGCCTGCAAAAACACCCGGTCTAATTCGATCATTCTTCGTGACATGTGTTCCAGCAGCTCAGTCTGGGGGGTGATTGGATAACCGAAATAAGCCTCGCAGCCAGCCCGGATAGCCGCTTCAGCGATAGCAATATTTCCCTTAAGTAACTGCTTGGGCATGAACCCTTGCCTCCTTCTTAACGATATTTCGATAGACAGTGATACACCCATCTGGACATACCACCGCACATAGAGCGCATCCGGTGCAGTCATGTTCAGGATCGAGCAGGATCGCCGGTCGATATCCTTTACTATTCAATTGTTCTGCTATTATCAGGACATCCTTTGGACAGGCTTCCCTACAAAGCTCGCACCCTTTACACCGTTCAACATCGATCACAATGCGACCTTTTGCCATTCATTTCCTCCGGTGTAGGTGTCAATAATTCAACGGTTTTTGAATATAGATAATCGCGAAATCTAACCGTTGTTGAAAAGGTAAATGCAGCACAACCACCGATTTTAAGGTTCGTCTCTGCATTTGCATGATTAACAAAGAGAGATTTTTCCACTATCAGTATGGCAGAATCCATCTCGTCCCTGTAGTGACAAAATAGCAAGTTTTGATATGAGGAATGTCACAAGACCTGGGCGTGTGTAGTTAAATGATGATTCTGCCGGATTGAGCGGTCAGGAGAGGAATGTAACGGGTTCCCCCAATGCTTCTCCAAGACGTTCCGCCCTCTCTAATCGCCTGATGTGGTTGCGAATGAGGGATTCAATTGATAACAGTTGGCCAGCCACGGATTCGGAGTGTCCGCCAAACTTATCCGGGAAGTCGATATTCCAGTCGGGTAGAAGTAGAAGATCATCGTTGAGCTGATCTTAATATGATCGCAATTCATGAGCTAATTCAAACATAGGTGTAGTAAGGAACCCAATGTGGCGGCCGAATTTAGCTCAGCATACGTGCCTGCCTTTAACTTAGGCTGTTGGCCAACTTTAAGGGTTTTGATAATCAGAACATACTCCCCGTGCCAGAAAACCAGGTGAGAAAGGACCTCCCTGGCATCTTGGTGGCCATCAAGACCACAAAACCAATGTCGGTCATTAATTAAGCCATCTTGGGTTCTCTATTACATAGAACAGCCAATAACCAGCCTGGCGATAAAGACATCCTGCATTCTAAATAGATGATGTCCAGACCTATTTGTGAAATCCCACACAAATAATTTTGTTGGCGGGTTGGAATTAGACAAGATGAAGGTAAACGCCAGAACTTAACCCAAATTCGTGTTTCTTTTATAATGGATGAAATGCGGGAAACCTCGGTCACATCTTTACCAGTGGCGAAAGCTCGGAACCTAAATTAATCATGATAGGACACGAAAAGGATAAAGATGCTTTCTTGGTTCACAGTAAAACCTTTGAGCCGGCCTACCTATCTCTTTATCGCAGCGGTGCGCTTGAAGAACGGGTGCAAAAGGCTCTTTCAGGGCTGGAAACGTGTCATGTTTGTCCCCGCAATTGTGGGAATAATCGGCTAGATAACGAAAGGGCTGTATGCAAAACCGGCCGGCGCGCCTTGGTTAGCAGCGCCTTTCCCCACTTTGGTGAGGAGGACTGCCTTCGTGGTTGGAATGGAAGCGGCACTATTTTCTTCTCCATGTGCAACCTCCGCTGTGTCTTCTGCCAAAATTACGATATCAGCCAGAGGCAGTCCGGTGTCGAGGTATCGGCGAAGCGGTTGGCTGGGATGATGCTTGAATTAGAAAATCGAGGATGTCACAACATCAACCTGGTAACACCAGAACATGTGGTGCCCCAGGCGTTGGAGGCTCTATTGATCGCAGCCAGCCAGGGATTGAGGCTGCCAATCGTCTACAATACTTCAGCCTATGATTCAATGGAAAGTTTGCGCCTTCTCGACGGCGTGGTGGACATTTACATGCCGGATTTTAAAATGTGGGATGATGGACTTTCGCTTCGCTATTTGAAGGCTAAAGATTATCCCCAGGCTGCCAGGCGAGCCATAAGAGAAATGCACCGGCAGGTCGGTGTACTCAAGATGGATGAACGGGGTTTGGCCAAGCGAGGGGTTCTTGTTCGGCACCTGATAATGCCTGGTGAAGTGACAGGATCAGTGCAAATAATGAAGTTCCTCTCCAGAGAGATCTCGCCAGATACCTTTATCAATATTATGGACCAATACCATCCTTCGAATAAGGTCAGCGGCGATAAGTATCAGGAGATTAACAGGCGAATCACCAGCCAGGAAATTCTGGATGTTCTGGATAGCGCCAGGAAGGTAGACCTGTGGCGCTTTGACGAGCGCCAACCTCGCTGGCTTATTTAGATAGCCAGACCTCGTTAGCTTGCGAATTACAGGTTGGGCAGCAGATAATCGTAGGCGCTTAAGGCCGCTTTCGCTCCCTCACCCACAGCGATTAACACTTGTTCGGCAAAAGCGTCGGTAACATCACCGGCCGCAAAAAGCCCTGGGCACGATGTCCGGTTTAAATTATCAACTTTAACCCGTCCTTGTTCGTCAAGCTCGGCCAGGCCGCTGACCGGTTCAGAATTAGGTACCAGGCCAATCTCCACAAAAACGCCGTCGATTTCCACCTCGGCCGTAGCGCCCTCTTCGTTAGCCATAATGATGCGTTCAGCAGCGGCGGTCCCTTGGATCTCTTTAACCCGGTATCCTTCCCAGATGATCACTTTTAAGTTGGTAGCTAGCCTCTGTACCAGCGGCGTCTCCACTATGTCTGGACTCTCCACGATAAGATGAACAGCTTCAGCATTTAAGGACAGTTCAGCTACCGCGCGTAATGCCAGATCCCCATCGCCGATAACTGCGGTGCGCTTACCTATAAACAGGGGGGCATGGCTGAGCGCCGAGTAGCTTAGACCACGGCCAAGGAACTCTTTTTCACCAGGAACTTCCAAGGATTTCACCCGAGCACCCGTGGCAAAGATGATGCTTTTAGCCTGAAGCATATCGCCTCCGGATGTCTCGACCAGGAAATTCTCCTTATCTTTTGAAATCTTGGTGACTGGTTCAAGGTGACGCGCGAATTCAAGATAATCCAATTCACGCCAGAATTTCTCCACGATTTCAACACCTCGGATAACCTGATGCGTATCGACATCGGATATTTCCATTCGGTAGTTTATCTTGCCGCCCAGATCCATGCTGACAAGAAAGACATTTAGTCGCCTGCGAATTGCGTAAATGGCCGCTGTGAGCCCAGCTGGTCCCCCACCTACAATTATGAGATCGTACATAGATTCACCTCAATTCTAGTTGGTGTTACTCATTAAAAGGGTTTAGCAGTTATCCTTTGACCTAGAATACTTGAGAGGACCGGAAATGGGCAGTGATGAACGGCAGGTTTTGCTGTCGATGAAAGTCATTTGAAATAAACTCTCCAGCTCATAAACCTGTTGAAATCCACTGTTTGCGGAATCGATCAGAACATTTATTGACCACGCACTAACATTGCAAGAACATCCCGGTTTTATATCCTTGATAAAACAGTAGAATTTGACTGATGCTTCGCGTCCAGTTTAAATCAGGCAAAGGTTCAATAAAACAGGAGAATCTATAAAAATGAATTGTCCCGATGCCGCGGGTCTTGGCCAGGCATTTAAGACTAATCACTGGTTGATCCACCAGTTGGTGGACGGGCTCAACCACGCCGACAGCATTGTTCAACCACCGTATCGAGGAAATTGTCTCAATTGGGTGCTAGGACACATAATAGTCAGCCGCAATCAAGCCCTTAAACTACTTGAGGTGAGCCCGGTTTGGAGTGCTGTTGAGATCAACCTGTACGATACCGGTTCAAAACCGATAACAGGTGATGAACAGGGCATCAATTTTGAAAATCTATTAGTGACTCTTGACCTCACCCAAGATCGAATCCAGACAGGATTAGACGTGATAGGCAACGATCAACTAGATTTGGTGGTCGAAACCAGCAGAGGGATACGGCCAGTTGGCAAGCATATTGCAAGCCTTAACTGGCATGAAACTTACCACATCGGCCAACTAGAGCTGCTGCGGGAAATTGCTCGATCGAGGAGCTCTTAGGCAGTATAACAGTAACTGTTTCAAGTATTCGCTGGAATTGCTAGCCTGTTATATGGGAGAATTTACCAGGCCTTTGGAAATTCCCGTCAAAGGGTGTAAGAGTTCTCTAACGATGGAATCGATATCCTTTCATTCAAAGCACGAGTGCATCTCCCGGTAGATGTCGCTGCCTTGGGGTAAACGGCAGCCAGCCCGAGACAATTACTGCGATCGGATTAGCAATAATGGCCGGTCGATTCGATGGAGCACTCCCGCCGCTACACTTCCATAAAAAACCCTCGAGAGACCTGTTCGCCCATGGCTGACCATGGCAATCAGGTCTACGTTTTCAGCCTCGGCGATCTCGAGGATAGCTAACACGACTGACCCATACTTCACCCGGTAATTGGCCGCAAGGTCATCAGCCAAGTATTCATCTACCAGTTGTTTAAGATATTCCTCAGCCTCGGGGGTTCGATCCTCATATTCAGCCAGGTTGAGCTCTGGATAAGCATCATAGGGGCTGGAGTAGAGGACATTTGGCTCTATCACTTGTAAAAACAGCACCTCTGCCCGGTAACAGGTGGCCAGATCTTTTACATGAGGCAAGATGGCCTCTGCCCGGTCAGAACCGTCCAACGGAACAAGAATTTTTTTATACATGGCGATCCCTTTGAACCAAGTATTATTAACTCGTTGAATTCCAGTAACGGCCGTTCAATCAGCCCACCTATAATATAAACACCCTGTCAAGGGTACAAAAACCCTGCTACTAATACGACCCTGGTCCAGGGGCAATTCCGGAGATCATGGTTGGACGTTGTCCCAGGATGATCGCACCTACGCTCTGATCAGCTTCACGCCATTCGAACTCTAGCTCTAGGCTGCGTTTTACAGCTCCCTTTTTTAGTTCCTCTCCGGCCTTGATTTCCAGGACGCATAGCCCGGTACGTTTCGTGATAATGATTCTTCCCCCCTGCTGAAGGAAAGCCTGTCCCTCGTTGAGTTTATTAGCCAACAGGCGTGGGAAGCCGACAACTTCCTTGAGATTATTCTTTTCCTCACTTAATAAAACGACCCCTTTTCCCAAAATTGTATTCCGCCAGACGAAAACGAACCCCTTGCCACCATTCCAGGGGCAAGAGGTCCGCTCGATTGACAGATAAAGTTAACAAATCTCAGGTTCTGCCGGATCCTCTTCCAGGTGACCGGCGAACCCCAAAAAGGCTAATACACCTAACTCAAAGCCGCACAGCGGCCTAGTTTACTTACTTAGATCCAACCTCGTAAACGCACGGCCTGGGCCACCCTATCTATTGCTACCAGATAAGCGCCAATGCGGTTGTCAACCTTCTTGGCTTCGGCCATCTCGTGGACCGTGTGGAAGGCTTTGGTCATCTTCTGATCAAGGCGTTGGTGAGTTAACTCTTCATCCCAATAATATTGGTAAGCATTCTGGACCATTTCGAAGTAAGAAACAGTGACGCCGCCAGCATTACATAGGAAATCGGGTATTACATAAATACCCTTATCATTAAGAATATCGTCAGCCGCCGGTGTGGTTGGACCATTTGCTAGTTCGGCAATGACTTTGGCCTTGATATTGTCGGCATTTTTCGCTGTAATGACATTTTCCAATGCCGCTGGATAGAGCACCTCAACATCCAGTTCCAAGAGCTCTGCATTGCTGATGTTCTCAGCATCGGGAAAGTCAATGACCGAACCGGTTTCCATCTTGAATTTCGTGACCGCTTCAAAGTCTAAGCCGGCCTCATTCAAGATTCCACCTCGGGAGTCACTTACCGCTATTACTTTTTGGCCTAGCAGCTGTTCACAAAGAAGATGGCCAAATTGACCGGCGTTACCATACCCCTGCACAGCGGCCGTCGCCCCAACTAGATCGAGGTTGAGTATCTTGGCGGCCTCTCTGACAGTGTAAATCCCACCGCGAGCTGTAGCATCACCACGTCCAGCGGCCCCGCCAAGCTCCAAGGGCTTGCCGGTAATAACGCCCGGTTCATGATGGCCAACCAGCACTCGATATTCGTCCATCATCCAAGCCATAATTTGGGGGTTGGTGTAAACGTCTGGAGCTGGAACATCTTTCGTTATCCCAACAAAACGAGCGATAGATCTCATGTAACCCCGGCTAAGACGCTCTAATTCAGTTTGAGACAACAACCGCGGATCGCAAATCACGCCTCCTTTAGCACCGCCTAAAGGGATGTCGACAACCGCAGTTTTCCAGGTCATCCAGGCAGCCAAGGCCCTAACCGTGTCAACTGTTTCATCAGGGTGAAAGCGTATGCCCCCTTTGCCTGGTCCGCGGGCATCGTTATATTGAACGCGGAATCCTTGAAACACCTTGGTCCGGCCATTGTCCATGCGCACTGGAATAGTGAAACGAAACTCCCGCATCGGCTGGCGCAGGAAAGCGTGCATATCTTTATCCAATTGAAGGATCTCGGCCGCTTCATCCAATTGCGCCTGGGCTATAGCAAATGGGTTGAGATGTTCCTTAACGGCAACATCCGCGTCTGACGGGTCTACGGGGACTTTTAAATTCATGTCTTACCTCCATATAGTTAAGAAAGAAAAAGCGCCTTCAGCGAGTGCCGTTAGCGCTATTAACTGTTGCCTTAGGCAACTTAAAGAATTTTATTTTGTTTGGTTTCCTAAGATATAATGAGACCGATCTCATTTCGCCAAAACTATACTCGTCTCAGTCACTCAAGGTGAAGTGCAGAACAGCATGCTGAACAAGTGATGATTATCACGCTTCTGGTGAATTAAGTCCAAAATCCCCAAATGAAATTAATGAAAACTCACGGTTCGCGTTAAAATCAGATCAGATGCTGGCTATGATTAATATCATTTGGTTGAAACGGTAGTATCCAGGACCCGGAAGCCAAAGCCCAACAACCTTGACATCCCCTAAGGCAATATTAAAGAAGTTTACATGAGCTAACGCACACCAACAGGGATGAAAACAAACTTGTACTGAGCGTAGCCGAAGTATCTGATCCGTGGTCATCCGTGAGTCTGCTGAAAAAAGCTCACGCAAAGGCGCGAAGGCGCAAAGATACTCGAGGAAATTACCTTTGATATCGACATTATCTGAGTTTTTCCAATTGAGCCATCCGTGTTAATCTGCGTCCTATTTTCAAGAGAGACCTTATGGACGTAATATTGACCATCCATTCAATCAACCGCTGGCTGATTGTCACCATTGCCCTCATTGCAGCGGTTAAATATACGATAGGCTGGTTAGGCCGCCATGATTACCAATCTATGGACCAGGTACTTCTGCGAGGATTAACTGGACTAATGGATTTGCAGGCGCTGCTTGGAATTATCCTGCTCATCGGCCTGGGGATTGAAACCTATCGAATCGAACACCTAATTACAATGGTTATTGCTATTGTTATCCTACACCTTTCAGCTCTCTGGCGGAACGCTTCAGATGGGGTCAAATATCGCAATAACCTGTTTGCGATTGCCGCTTCTATGATAGCTGTCGTTTTAGGGGTTGGGCTCCTGCCCCAAGGTTGGTAGTTGGTTCCTTGTTGTTAGTTGCTAGCAGCTGGCAGCAGTCGCAAGCCAAAAGAAAATGATTTCTTTTCCCTATGTTGATGGCTTCTAGTAGATGATGGAATCACCTGGATTTTGCCATTATTTGCCATTGATGGTGCAATCTATACGGTAGTTGCAGCCTGGCTTATCCCGGAATCCAATTTCAGTATCCCGGCCGTTTAAGCACCCAGTACAAAAACCGATAGCGCCCTTTCACCTCAACCTCCGACCGTTTTGTTTCCCAAAGAATAGCCACTAACTCCTAATCTTCACGACAGCCGTTGTCCGGCGCTTTCTCTCACACTGAATTCGAGGAGGAATGTAGTCGTAGACCCGTAACCTGGCGAGGGGTGACGGCCGAGCTTTGCCAATCCTGTCATGAGGATGTAGCTGGTCAACCCCTGTCTGGCTCTGGCCTGCACGGCCGATTGCTAAACACTGTAAACTGCGGCCAATGCCACGTTGAACACCAAGGTCGTTCAGCATCAGTTACTCAATATAACCAATCAAAATTTGAGCATGATCTGCTGAATGATTTCAGACTGGTCCTGCACCAGGAGGATTTTGATCGCAACACCATGGAATGTGTTGATTGTCACCTAGATGGTCATTTTGAAAGTTGGCAATAGACCTGCTAGGAATGCCATCTGCAAGCTAATCCACAATTTACAGACAATCATTCACGCTTCTATGGTGATGATTGCTCTCATTAGTACTAAAAGGCCATTCTTGAAACTTTTATACGACCATTTCGATTGTATCTTAGTAACAGTGTCTATCAATCTGTCAAGAATTGAATCTTATGACCGGCAGTCTCCGCACATGCGGATTGCTCTCTTTCGCTGGAGGTTACTTCCGGCATCGCTCAAGAGCGATTACATCCTCCGGGAGATAGGGCAAACTCCTCAGCGAACATTGAGATGCAGAAGCCTTCGAAAACGAATTTGAAACCTTTTTCGGACATTTGGATTATCTACTTATAGATGTCCCTGAATCTGGCCAGATAAGGACACAGCATGCAGGAAATTGACGATATGGAACTGGTGAAACGCGCCCAAGCAGGCGACATTGCGGCCGTAGGGGAATTGTATGATCGGCATCGGACCAAGATTTTCCGATATATCCGCTCGAAGGTATTCAATGCCCACTTGGCCCAAGACCTGACCGGCGAGGTGTTCTTACGTATGGTAGATCATCTCCCCGAGTTCCGGCCCATAGGCGTGCCGTTTTCCGCCTGGCTGTACCAGATTGCACGCAATTTGATTATCCAGCACGGCCAAAAAGAAAACAAATCGCAAATCGTTTCGCTGGTGCACGCCAATAACGTAAGCCGGAACAAAGACAATCCGGCGCTTGTTGTCGAGCGAAAAGTGGAGATGGAATGGGTCCTGCAGGGATTAGAAAAGATAGATGAATTCCAACGAGAAGTCATCATCCTGAGATTTATCGTCGGATTGTCCCTCAAAGAGACGGCCGAGATGCTAAATAAGACAATAGCCGCCGTCAAATCATTGCAACATAGGGGCATACTGGCGCTTCAAGTCACCGTAGTATACGTGTGAACAAGGGCAATGGTCATCATGAACGAGTTAGAACAATTATTTCAACAACGCATTGAGCAGCTGGAAGCCGGTAAGCCGTTAGAAGTTTGCCTGGAAGAGTTACCAGAAAAGGAAGCACGAGCATTACGACTTATTGCAGACATCCGCACCGTGTCCTTTTCCGAGGCCGATGAAGAGAGCATCGCCGAGCAACGGGCTGCCGTATTAGGAGCCGCTGCAAAAAGGCTGGGCGCTGCGGCCGCACCAGCGACACCATCTGGTGTATCTTTCTTCTCCCCACTACAAACCTGGTTAGACTGGCTGTTAACCCGCCGCGAATTAGCGGTGGGGTTGACCTTGGTGTTGATCATTGCCTTGATCAGCGTGGCCTGGTTTGGGTTGACGCAGGATCGGAACAGTGACGAAGCCGGTGTCATAGCCTCCGTCGTAGATGACTCTGGCATTGAGACATTGGCAGAAGATGCGACCTCGGCTGCAGCTGACACAGAAGGTGGGCTTAGTGAAGAGGGGTCGCTTGCCGGGAACACTGTTCCAGGCTCGGCCGCTACAAAACCCGCTAACAACACCTTTATACCGGTTATTTCCCAGCCAGCGAAGGTCAATCCCCAGACAGCGACCGTATCAACGGTTCAGGGGTTGGTCGAAATTCAAGGAGAAGATGGCACATGGGCATCGGTAAACCGGGTCAACACTATTTCGGCCGGCGCACGCGTGCGCACCGGCCATCTGTCACAGGCCACAATTACGTTCTTCGACGGCAGCCAGGCGAGTTTAAGCGCCAACACCGAAATTTCCATTGACGAACTCAACGCGCAGCGCCCGGAAGAGGGTTTCCGCACAGTGGTGATGACCCAATACATAGGCGAAAGCGAGCATAGTGTCCAATTCCGGAACGACAGCGGTTCTCGTTATGAAGTCAATACTCCCGCCGGTTCCGGTATCGCCCGCGGTACAAAATTCGGCGTGCTTGTTACGCCTGGTCTGCTGGCTCGTTTCGTCGTCACTGAAGGTAAAGTGGACGTCACAAATTTGAACAGGACTGTCTCTGTGATTGCCGGACAGCTCACCACGGCTATTGCCGGTAGGGCTCCAGCCGCGCCTGCCTTTCGCGTCACGGGTGAAGGCGAAGTGACCCAAACCGGCGCGGTCTGGACCATTGGCGGCCAAACCTTCCAGACCCATGAGCAGACGATCATAATTGGCAACCCGCAGGTTGGCGACCTGGTTTTCGTGGAAGGTCATCTATCGCCAGAGGGAGAGCGTGTGGCGGACCGGATCATCTTGCTGCGCCGCACCCTGGCAAATCATTTCCAGCTGACTGGCGCAGTAGAAGCGATAAACGATACAGCCTGGACGATTGCCGGTCAAA
>BTQB01000032.1:0-13863 GCA_036985655.1 Anaerolineae bacterium
GATCGAGGGACTTGATCTCCAGGCCGATGGCGGCACGCATGTAAACAACACCAGCGAAGTAGGTCGCATTCATGTGGTCGACTACAAGAGCAAGGGAAGAATCAATAAGCGAATATATATCGTTCTTGACGGCTAAACCTTGTTCAGCCAACGGCTTCTCACTTTGTTGACTATTCATAGGGATATCAGGTCTTTACTCTAAATTCTTATCAATGCGCTTTATTATTCGCGAACAAGATTCAGAAAGATTGCTGGCAGCCGGTCTCTTCAGCTACCTTCACAATGGGCAGTATACTGGCGTAACCGAGGAATGGAGATTAACAGATGTCCTGAACCGGTATCGGATCTTGCGAATCGATATCGATGCCCGCGAATCTAAGAGCGAGGAAAGCACCCTCTTTCATATGGTGCTAAATCGTGAAAATCAACCGGAGCGCTTGAAGATTCGATTTTTTTCGCCTGCTTCTCAAGGTTGGGCTGATCTTCTAATGGGCGATAATATTATCACCCTCACCCAAGAGATTGGTCATCAGCGCTGGGAGGATGAAGTACGCTATGATGTTAATTCAGGGTTTTTATTTTCGTCGGCCGCCTGGCTTGGCTATTGGATAGGCCACCAGGGATCAAAACGAGCTTCCAGGATCATACACCTAAGTCAAAAGGACAAGTTCGAACTAGTCGAACGCCCACTTGCCCTCCAGAAACAAGAGGGTAAGCCCGTGTTAATTGGAGGCCGATCAATACCTACCGAGCTCTTTACGGTAACCCTTTCAGACAAGATACAAAATATCTGGATTGATAAGTTTGGCCTTACCCTAAAGGCGGCAATTGGTAACGGTTTTACAGCTGTAGAGACACGGTATATTCGAAGGATGTAACTCGAATGCCTCACGAATTTATTTTGGCGATTTGAAAAGACCTCATAGTTAGTTCACTAGCATTGACCTTAGTTGTCTTGGAGAAAGATATGGCTTTTTGGGACGTTCCAAATAAAGTTGATTTTGTATCAATCGAAAAGGAGATTCTCACCCTTTGGGAGGAAACGAAGGCCTTTGATCGATTGCGAGAACTTCGCTCAAAGAGTAATAAAAGGTGGAGCTTTCTTGATGGACCCATCACCGCTAATAACCCTATGGGCGTTCATCACGCCTGGGGGCGAACCTACAAAGACCTGTACCAGCGCTTTAAGGCCATGCAAGGTTTTAACCAGCGCTGGCAAAATGGCTTCGACTGCCAGGGGCTTTGGGTTGAGGTCAATGTTGAACGCCAGCTCGGATTTAACAGCAAACGCGAAATTGAGCGGTATGGCCTGGACCGCTTTGTTAAACAGTGCAAGATGCGGGTGCTGGAGTACGCGGCCGTTCAAACTGAACAATCGATACGGCTTGGTTATTGGATGGACTGGAATGCTCCTGCTGATTTGAGGATGCTGCGTGAACACCTGGAAAAAGATTCTGGGGAGGAAGTAACGATAAGAGGCGCTCATGGTCCTGTCACTGGAACAGCTGAAGATCTGATTCGCCGGCTTGGTATGCCAGAAATCGGCGGTTCTTATTTTACCTTTAGCGATGAAAATAATTATCAAATTTGGGGATTTTTACGCGCCTGTCACGATCGTGGCTGGATCTATAAAGGACGGGATGTAATGCCCTGGTGCGCCCGGTGTGGTACAGGTATCAGCCAGCATGAAATCGTAACTGATGGCTACCTGGAAGTTACCCATGAATCGATCTTCCTCCAATTTCCGCTGCAGGATCGGAAGAACGAAAAAGAAGCGCTGCTTATCTGGACAACGACTCCCTGGACCTTGACCAGCAATGTGGCAGCGGCCGTGGGGCCAAATCTTACTTATGTCAAGGTTTTTCAAAAAGATAACGGTTGGATCTACTACCTAGCTAAAGATGCGGTCTCCAACTCTTTAATCGGAGATTATGAGATAATTGAGGAATTAAGTGGCAGCGACATGCTCGGTTGGACTTACCAGGGTCCATTCGATGAATTGCCGGCAGTCCGCGGCGCCTTTGATGAAGGCGACTACCAGCACCGGATTATTCCCTGGAAGGAGGTTGACGCCTCCGAGGGTACGGGCATCGTTCACATCGCCCCTGGATGTGGAGCCGAAGATTTTTACCTTAGCAAAGAACACCAGCTCCCAGTCATCGCGCCGTTGGATGAAAATGGGATATATATCACTGGTTTTGATTGGTTGACAGGCCAGTCAGCTATGGATGTCGCCCCGGCTATTTTTGATAATCTGCAAAAGAATGGCTTCTATTATCGAAAACAGCGCTATCCGCACCGCTACCCTCATTGCTGGCGCTGTGGTGAGGAGCTGGTCTACAGGCTGGTTGATGAGTGGTTCATCAACACCGGCCCTCTCTATGATAAGCCGCGCTCTGAGGTCACCGAGGAAGAAAAAGCCAACAGTTACCGCTACCAGATAATGGATATCGTCGATCAGGTCAATTGGGTGCCCAGCTTTGGCTACGATCGAGAGATGGATTGGCTGCGCAATATGCATGACTGGATGATCAGCAAGAAGCGCTATTACGGGCTGGCCATTCCGATTTGGATTTGTGAAGACCCGAAGTGCGCTCATTTTCATGTCATTGGAAGTGAAATCGAGCTGAAAGAGCGGGCCGTCGAGGGATGGGAAAAATTTGATGGCCACGCGCCTCACCGGCCGTATATTGATTATGTAAAAATTGCTTGTCCCGAATGTGGCGGGCGCGCCAGCCGGATAAGGGATGTCGGCAATCCCTGGCTCGATGCAGGAATCGTCGCTTACAGCACGCTGCATTACAGGGAAGATCCCAGTTATTGGGAACAGTGGTTCCCGGTGGATTTTGTAACTGAAAGCTTCCCAGGTCAATTCCGAAATTGGTTTTATAGTTTGTTGGCCCAGAGCACTGTTCTTACCGGCCGGACGCCCTTTCTGAACCTTTTCAGCTACGCCTCTCTTTATGCCGAGGACGGTCGCGAAATGCATAAATCCTGGGGAAATGCCATTGAGTTTAATGAAGCGGCCGACAACATCGGCGCGGACACAATGCGCTGGCTGTTCATGTCCCACAGGCCGGAACAGAATTTGCATTTTGGTTATGGCTTAGGCGACGAATCCCGCCGCCGATTTCTGATTCCCTTGTGGAATGTTTACTCATTTCTAGTTACCTATGCTAATCTCGATGGCTGGCCGGCCCAGGCAGACCTGGGCTTGGTGGCTGAATCTCCCATCCGGGGCAATGCCCAATTGGATCGCTGGATTCTGACCAGGCTTGATGAATTGATCCTTGCCGTCACCAGGCATCTCGAGGCCTTTAGGGCCGATAAAGCTGCAAATGAATTGGAAGCTTTTCTTGATGATGTATCAAACTGGTATGTCCGGCGATCACGCCGCCGGTTTTGGAAATCAGAGGCAGACAGCGACAAAGCTGCAGCTTATTTTTCCCTCTACAGAGTGGTGCTGGGTTTGGCCAAACTGCTCGCGCCCTTTATTCCTTTCATGACTGAATCAATCTACCAGAACCTGGTTCGTACGAATGATCCGGCCGCGCCCATTAGCATTCATCACACAGATTGGCCAACGGCCGATAAATCCACGTTGGATATGGACCTTCTAAAAAAGATGAGGTTGGCGATTAATGTTGCCGGCCTGGGGCGTTCGGCCCGAGGGGCTGCAAATTATAAGCTGCGACAGCCGCTTACCAGCGCTCGCATCCATGTTGGGTCTGAGAGAGAGAAGAAAGACCTGCTCGATCTGGCGGAAATTCTCACCGAGGAGATTAATGTTAAAGAGATCGACGTCGTTTCTGAAGTTGGAGAATTAGTTCGCTATAAATTGCTGCCCAACAATCGACTACTTGGACCAAAATATGGACCATTATTTCCCAAGGTCCGGGATCGTTTGACTGAGCTCGATCCAGCTGAGACTGCGAGAATGTTGCAAGCGGGCGAGAGCCTATTCTTAGAAGTTGATGGCCAACAAATAGAGCTTTCGGCCGAGGAGATTTTGATCCAGACTGAGTCGCGAGGCGGCCTGGCCGTTGCCAGTGACAAAGGCATCACCGTTGCTGTGGACACACAGCTGACCCCTGAACTGATCAGGGAGGGCTACGCTCGCGATCTCGTCAGGACGATTAATGCCATGCGCAAGGACGCTGGTTTTGCTCTGGATGATCGCATTACCATCACCTATGATGCCGAGGGTATCCTCTTAGAGGCAATGGAGCATTTTGGGGATTATATTCGTCAAGAAACATTGGCTCTGTCTTCATCTGTCGGCGTATTTCCAGAGGGGGCCTATGTGCGTGACCTTGAAATCGATCAGTATCAAATTTCAATCGCGATTAAGACGCATTCACGCTAATTATTTATCCTTTACTTTTGCTCCAGTGCCTGTCTCCTCCTGATGCTGCATTTCCTAGCAAAGATGCAGGAAACCTGTAAAATCACGGTCGTGGAGGTACTTAAGAGAAGCATGAATCGACGTCCTCTCGTGCTTATAATTACACTGATTTTGGGGGTTGCCGCTTTGGTTTCCGCCCAAGAAGATGAACCTGGCCTGGTTCCAGCGGGACATGGAATTCCGCTGTCGAGCTACCCGACCCACGAGGTGTCAGGGGTATGGCAGCCAATCGAATTAGAACCGATCGATAGAGCGCCACTGTCAGCATCCCAGTTACCAGGCGATCAGGGAGCAGACCTTTGTGTTGACGCAACAATAATTAATCTACCTGGTGGTGGGGGTGGCGTTACAGATACCAGAAGCATGACCAGGAGCGATGACGATCCAGCGTTGAGCTGCATGTGGGGCAAACCAAGTGATCCAGGTGGCTATCGAACAATCTGGTACAAAGTTACGCCTGAAGAAAGCGGATACCTCAGAGTGTTCACCAACGGCAGCACCTATGACACCGTACTCGCAATATATTCCAGCGATCTGGAAAATGCCTGCGTAAATCTCCAACAATTAAGTTGTAATGATGACAGCAACTTTTTAAGTTCCGAGGCAACCCTTCTTGTCTTGTCTGGAAAGACATATTATATCGAAGTCGCTGACTGGCAATTTGAGGCGCCAGGAGAAACTTTTGCCAGCCTGTCTGCTGTTTTCACACCAATTAATGAGTGGCAGGTGGCAGCCAGCCTTAATCCGGCGAGAAGCCGTCATGTTACGGTTATGAACGGTGACAATGCCTTTGTTATCGGCGGACAGATTATAAATGCATCTGGCATACCGGAAATTCTAAATAGCACTCAAATCTTCAACACCGTGACGGGTGAATGGAAGGAATTGGCAAAGATGTGCCTGCCCGGCCAGGCGTGTTCGTCTGGATACGCCAATACAACGGCCGCATTGATCGATCGTAAGATTTATTTACCCTCCGGCTACGTTGGCAACGTCGATGAATATGATGGAACCCACTGGGTGTACGACATCGCTTCCAATACATGGTCAAAAGCGAATAACGACATTTGGAACGACAAGGAGCCAACGGTCTATGGCGCTGCTGTCGTCGAGGGTCAAGATTTATTAAGGAAATATTACTACAGCGGTGGTCTTGTTGGACCGATGCCGCTGGAAGGATCGGTATCCGGGGATCAGTGGTCGGCGAGCGCAGACATGGATGTTTATCTTCCTGCAAGCGACCGCTGGTTTACTAATATCATTCCTCCAATGCCCTCAGGGCGATTCGGCCACATGGCGGCCCTTCAGAGGATGGACGATAACAATGGCGTTTCGCGGATTTATATATGCGCCATCGGTGGCATAGGTAAGAACGATGAAGGAAATCCCATATTAATAACTGATGGAAGCTGCTACAACAGCACAGGCAGTGGCGGATGGGATAAAAATCTTCCAGAATTAAATCACCCTCGATACTTCGCCGGAAGCGCCGTTGACCGGGATGGAAATTGGGTCATTTTTGGAGGGACAGATAGTGCAGGAAAATCCGTCCCTTCCACTGAAGTATATGATCGAGTGAACAATCGATGGATCGAGTTAGACACGCGATTTGATTTAGGTGGGACGTCAGTTCTTCCGCTGAGGCCAGCTCGTTCCTGGCCTCGAGGGGAGTTTAAAGGCCAATTTCTTTATTCCTTTGGTGGTCAAAGCAATCAACAGAACGGCGACTTTGTCCTTAACCTGGTTGAACGCGTTAAGATCCCTCGGCTGTTTAACGCCCCTCCAGAGGTCACCGCTTTTATGCCCCTGGTCTTTAATCGAGATCTGGCAACTCAACGAAACTCAACTTTCGAATCCGCCCAGCCCCTATCTCTAAACCAGCCAATAAGTTCTGAATTTGTGGACGCGAATGATTTTGCCGATGTCTTTTTTGTAAACATTCCATTCCATCGATCAATTTCAGTCAATTTACAAAAAATACCTTCAGGAGCGGATTATGATCTCTACGTATACAATGAAAATAAAGGGCTTTTGGGCCTAAGCCGCCAGCCTGGGAACAACAATGAATCCGTTAACCTAAACGTTGCTCCTGGACGAGTTTATATCGTTGTTGAAAGAATACTGCCCGCACCTGGTTCGACGCCCATCCCAGAGCCTTACCAACTCCTCGTTCAGGGATAAATCCTGACCACATAGTTAGGATAAAACTTAATAACTAGAAAGTGGCTCCACTGAAAAACTCAGATTAGGTCGATGTCACAAGTTTTTCTCTAGGTTGACTTTGCGCCTTCGCATATTTGCCAGAGCTTTCCTCAGCAGACTTAGAAGGTTAAAAGAATATGCGGATTCTCCATTTTGCTGATGCTCACATCGATATGGCCAATTTTGGTCGTATCGATCCTGAAAGTGCGCTTCCCGTCCGGGTGATGGATTTTATTCGTTCGCTGGACACAATTGTTGATACCGCTGTAGAACAGAACGTAGATCTAGTCATATTTGCGGGGGATGCTTATAAAGATCGTAATCCTCAACCCACTTTCCAGAAGGCCTGGGGCAGTAGAATAATGCGTTTATCTGAAGCAAGGATACCTACACTCCTCCTCTTAGGTAACCATGATGTAACCCCGGCTGTTGGAAGGGCAAATACCCTTCAAGAATTCACGACACTAAAAGTTCCCGGGGTCATCGTAGCTGACACGATTGATCTATTGGCTCCGGACAAATTGGGGATTCCTATACAAATCATCACCTTGCCCTGGATCTCCCGCGCCCAATTATTAAGTAGAGATGAAACGGCAAGATTAAATATAGACGAAATCTACGCTCTACTTGAACGAAGAATAAGCCATCGGATCGATGGCCTGGTTGACAGGGCTGATGCATCTATGCCCTTGATAATAACTGCACATGTATCAGTCCGAGGTGCACTCTATGGGGTTGAACGAACAGTTATGCTGGGCAGCGAATTCAACCTCGATCGTTCTCAATTGTGTGACCCTCGGTTTGACTACGTAGCTTTAGGACACATCCACCGGCATCAATCGATTAATGGCGCCCACCACCCTCCTGTTATTTACCCAGGGTCAATCGAGCGGGTAGATTTTGGGGAAATTGGAGAGGAGAAGGGCTTTGTAATCGCTGAGGTGACAAAAGGAAAGAGCAGCTGGGCATTTATCCCTCTACCCACCCGGAGATTCGTTGACATAAAAGTTAGAGGGCATACGGCCGAGTCGTTAATGAGTGACATCTTCGATCAACTGCCCGATCCTGACAATTTGGAGGGGGCAATCTGCCGACTTCAGCTCACCTATCCAAGAGATTGGGAATCGATTATTGACGAAAAGATAATCCATCAACATTTCAAGCCGGCTCTTAGCTTTAAGATCCTTAAGCATAGGTTGGAAGGAGCTAGAGTGCGTTTAGGGGAGATCGATTCAATTGAGTCACTCGCTCCACTTGATCTCCTGGCCGAATATTGGAAAACAATCGGCCTGGATGAGCCCGAATCTATAGTACTCCAACAGCTGGCGGGGGAAATTCTGTCAGACGAAATTTGGTGATTTAACCCAGCAATACATGGGTCATAGGAAACGCCTACAGCGATGATTCCGATTAAAATTGAACTCGAAAATTTCTTCTCTTATCGCCAGAGAACCGTGCTTGATTTTCATGGGATTCACCTCGCCTGTGTAGCAGGACCAAACGGCTCAGGAAAATCCTCACTTCTTGATGCCATTACCTGGGTTCTTTTCGGCCGCTGCCGTACCAGGAGTGATGACAATGTGGTTAACAAAACAGCTGCCGCCCTTGGTAAGGCGGCCGGAGTTAGCCTGATATTTGAATTGGGGGGTGTAATCTATCGAGTAGATCGCAAGAAACGAGCGGGTAAGCCAATGGTGCTTGATTTCTTAGTGGCGGCGGCCGGTGAAGGCGAGTGGAAATCTATGGCAGAGGGTAAATTACGGGCTACCCAAGGGGCTATAGAGCAGCTGCTAAAAATGAACTACGAAACATTCACCAATGCCAGCTTCTTTCTTCAAGACAAAGCGGACACATTTACTACAAACTCAGCAACTCATCGGAAAGAGATCTTGGCGGATCTGCTGGGTCTTGATATCTGGGACAGCTACAAGGAGAAAGTCAGGGCGAAACGGAGAGAAGAAGAAGATCAGTTGCTATTAATTGATAGCAGGCTTAAGGACATAAATCTCGAACTCGCCCAGGAACCAATAAGAAAGTCAGCCCTGAGCGCTGCCATCGAAGAGCTCAATGCGGCCTCGGAAAAACTTGAACTACAGGAGCAGATCCTTCGTGAGCGACGCCGTGTTGAAAAGCTCATCGAAGGGCAGAAGCAGCACATCGATGCGCTGGACGAAAATATCGCTTCCTTTAATGAATCGCTGCTTTATTTAGAAGGCATCAAGGAGGAACGTTACCTGGAGAGAGTTAGCTTCCAGAGGCTGCTGGATGACTCCGAGTCAATAAACGCTAAATATAAGGCCTGGAAAACCGCATCTAATGAAGTTCAGAAATGGCAAAAAAAGAGCGAGCAGCATAGCTCGATAATTGAAAGGCTGCGACCAGTTGAAATTGAGTTCGAAAGAGAAGAAGCCCGGCTAACCCAGCGACACACCGAGCTTGAGCGGCAAGCAAACCGAGTCTCCGAGCTAAAGAATGAACAACAGGCTATTAGTGCGAATCTTGAGCAAGCCCGGCTGAAATCCGACAGGATTAAAAAAGATCTTACAGAACTCAAAGACGTCGAGATTCAATGGAAGGAAGGGGATGCAAAGCTTCGGGAGATGACCTCAACCCGAGCATCCATTGAGAAAGAGGTAGAATTCCTGAATAAAGAAAAGAAGCGGTTTGATGATCTAATTCAGGAAAAATTAACTGTCCAGAACGAACTAAACCAGGCATCTTCTGAGGTAGACAAGGCAATTTTGGATCTGAAAAGTATAGAGAGCTTTCAGGTCTCCTTAACATTTATTAAATCTGAAAAGGAATCAAAGCTTGCTGAGCAGAAGCGTCTCAGAAAGGAAATGAGTGACATCGAAGATGCGGTTAAAACCCTTTCGGAATCGCTGAGTGAGGTTTGCCCGCTGTGTGGGCAGGCTCTCAGTGAAGAACATCGCCAAAAGGTGTTGGAAAAACTTCATCAGGATGGAAAGAAGCTAGGAGACCAATATCGAGAAAATAAAGACGTGATCAGCATGAAGGAGCAAGAGGCCAGGAAGCTTTCGGCCGATGTCAAAGAGAAAAGCCGGATCGAAGAGGAATTGCTGAATTTCCAGAGGCGAACAGCATCAGCCCAGAGTAGATTAGAACATATAGATAAATCCATTGGCCAATGGCATTCTGTTGGGGCCATAAGGCTGCAGGAACTTGAGAAAACCCTCGAAGCTGAAGATTATGTAAATTTAAAAACTACAGTTTCACGCCTTGCAAATAAGTTGGTGAAAAAAAAGGACCTGGAAGATGAAAGAACCAAGGTAAACAATGAAATGTTGTTAAAAGAAAATCGTTTGGCCATGATAGAAGAAATGGTGGCTGAATGGCAAATAGCCGACCCGGTGATGAGCCCGTCTCAGGAATTTGAAGAACTGGCTGGAAAACTGGAGAGAGGAGAATTTGCCCAAGAAGCTCGAGCACAGATCGATTTGTTGAATGCCGAGGTCGAAAAGATTGGGTATGACCAAGAGCTCCATGAAATTGCCCTTGGCCAGCTAGACAGCTTGTCTGAGGCGCCGGAGAGGTTTCAGAGCTTGTCCACGGCCGAGACAGCAGTCAAACATCTCGATGACAACCTCGCTGATATCTCTGGACAAATTAGATCCACGCGAGAAAAGAAATCCCAGTTGTCCGAACAACTCGCCCAGGCTGAGAAGAGCTTACGTACGCTGTCGGATGATACAAAAGATCTATCGGTCTTAGAAAGTGAACTTCAAAAGAGGAGAGATGCTCAAATTTCAGCTCATCGTAAGGTAGCGATGGCCCAGCAGAATGTGGATGTGCTGCGGGATCTTAAGATCAAGAAAGACCAGGTATGGGGGGGCAGGGAAGAGAAAGCGCTGCTGATTCAGAGAATCAACATGCTGGAGACAGCTTTTGGACGCGCCGGTGTACAATCATTGTTGATTGAGAGGGCCTTGCCCGAGATTGAAAGCGATGCCAATCTTCTGTTGGATCGACTGACTGATGGTGAGATGCAGGTTAGATTTGAAACCCAACGCAAGTTAAAAAGCTCGGATCGATCTGTGGAGACCCTGGATATTCATATCTCTGACACAGCCGGTCAGCGCCCCTACGAAAATTATAGCGGTGGCGAGCAGTTCCGGATTAATTTCGCGATTCGCCTGGCTTTGTCGAAAATACTAACCAGGCGGGCTGGGGCCCGGCTTCAGACACTGGTCATCGATGAAGGTTTCGGCAGCCAGGATCCGCTCGGCCGCCAGCGATTAATCGAAGCTATTAACTCAATACAGGATGATTTTGAAAGGATCCTGATAATTACCCATATCGATGAATTACGTGATGCATTTCCCACCCAAATCAGGGTCTCCAAAAACACTGCAGGATCCACCATCGTTGTGGTTTAACGCAAATACCCAGATTCGTTTAACCAGATGTCAGACTGCTATCCAGATATACGGAATCGAGAGGAAGATTTATGGAAGACCGGATATTGACTCTTCATCCTGAGGGAAAACAAGGTGTGAATATCAGCAAACAGAAGTACAACACTATGAGGCAGGCGATACTTGATTGCCTTTCTCAATATAAGGAGCTTACTTATTCCCAGTTAGCTGACGCGGTAGAAGAGAAGCTGGACGGTCGATTTGATGGCTCTATTCGCTGGTATTTCACCACTGTAAAATTAGATCTGGAGGCCAGGCATCTCCTCCAGCGATCATCCACAAAACCACAACGCATCCGACTTGCCCCCGATGTCCAAGATTAACAAGAAAATACCCATATTTCAGCAGCTTAAAGAGCTGCATGGTGAGCCAGGTGAACTTGCCGCTTTTGCGGCCGCCGCTCTCAATGAAAATCCCAACCAACAAGAGCTGATCGCGCTTCTACAGGCCTTGGCTGAAAATCCGCATCCCCAGGCCCGACCGCGTCTTATTGACCTCTTTGATGAATATGCATCTAATGGCGAGGTCATGGATCCAGGAGGGAAGATTAGAATCTGGATCATTCGCGCGCTTCAGCCAATATCAAAACCAGTAGATGCCCCTCTATTTGAAAAGGCTGCCTTAACCTATGAGTATCTGCCTCCACAATTTCGCGAGGAAGCAGGACCTCTGAGGATGGCGGGGGTAGTGGCCTTAGCCGGCCTTGATGAAGAATTAGCCGCTTTCCACACCTCCCGCCTTCTAGTCGAAAAATCCACAGATCCCATGTCCGGTGAACCGGCTGTGACGGCCGCCCGATTGTTAGCCAGTTTGGATCGCTCGGTTTCCTTGTATCAGTATCTGTACCAGGATCCCAACGAAACTTTGCCGGAGATTGTATCCGAATGTTTGCACTTATTAACCACCATCCCAACTTCTCTGGTCCCCGGCCTAATTGATCGATTTTCAACCTCAGATAATGACCTGATATTGGCCGGCCTTTTTGATTTATTAATTAAGCATGATGAGGGTCTTCAGGGTGAGGAGTTTTTGATATCCTTCTTAGAAGAGTCAAAGCGATATGATGCCTATCGTTATCTTGTCGCCTTGATTATCGCCGAAAGAAGACAGGATCTCCTGCCTGCTCTGCTGCCTATTTTGCGATTTGAAAGGGATAAAGAGAAGGTCTTCATTCTCCTGGATGCATTTGAACCCCTGAAACATGATCCTGAGATATCTAAAGTGGTTGAAAATTTAAGACAGGTGTATCGAAAATGATCGCTTTGAAAATGGCCCTATTCATACTAGGCATAATTGTCGTTCTTGCTGCCATGCGTTCGGCCGTTAGAATGCTCGTACTTTCCAGGGGCGTGCGCGACCCAATCACGGGTTTCGTGTTCATGCTCATGCGACGTCTCTTTAACTTTCGCACACGTTGGTCAAAGAGTTATGAAGAGCTGGATTCAATCTTTGCCTATTATGCACCGGTCAGCCTCCTAATGCTTCCACCGACCTGGCTAACAATAATACTTCTTGGCTTCACCCTCATCTTCTGGGCTGCGGGCATAGAATCCTGGTCTTATGCGTTTACTATAAGTGGATCATCTCTATTAACCTTGGGATTCGCAGACCCAGAGACTTTATTTCAGAGTATCCTCACCATGATAGAGGCCACGATTGGATTAATAATGGTTGCTCTTCTAATTGCCTACTTACCCTCTATGTATGCCGCTTTCTCAAGGCGAGAGACTGCTGTTAACCTGCTGGAGATTAGGGCTGGCTGCCCACCATCTGCCCTTGAAATGATCCAGCGTTATTACCGAAATCAGGGCCTCGATGCCCTCCACGAATCATGGAAAGTCTGGGAGGAGTGGTTCGCTCAGGTAGAAGAGAGTCACACTTCATTGGCTGCATTGGTGTTTTTTCGCTCAGCCCAACCAAAGCATTCCTGGGTAACTGCGACTGGAGCTGTACTTGATGCGGCATCCTTGAGTTTGTCAACATTAGATATCCCTTGGGACGCCCAGGCAGCATTGTGCATTCGCGCTGGTTTTTTAACCCTTCATCGTATTTCAGACTATTTTGACCTTACCTATGAGCATAACCCACAGTTCCCAAAAAATCAGATCAGCGTTACCCGGGAAGAATATGACGAGGTCTACGACCAATTATCTGATGCTGGCATTCCAGTTGTCGTTGATCGGGAAAAAGCCTGGCGAGATTTCGCTGGTTGGCGAGTAAACTATGACGAGGCTCTATTGGCCCTTTCTAGACTAACCTTAGCCCCAAAGGCGCCCTGGTCTTCTGATCGAGCGTAGCTGGCTGCCCCTTCAGAAGTTGAGAACCCAGGTTTGACACTGTGTCTAATTGCTTTGTGCTGTTACGCCTACTATCTGCAATCGGGCTTACAGCCCTGTAATCAGCTCTATGTTATTAATAACAATTAAAGCTGAAAGCATCTCTCATCTGGTAGGAAAAATAAATGTTCGAGGTTAAGTCATGGGATTGTTTAATTTTCTAAATCGGAGCAAGACAAAAAATCTCTTTGCTGTAATCGATGTTAATGACTCAGATTTTCACCAACAAGTAATCCAGAAATCGTATAAGAAGCCAATCGTAGTTGATTATTGGGCTTCCTGGTGTGGTCCATGCCGGCAATTAGGTCCAATCTTAGAAAAAGTCGCTGAAGATCCTGACAGTAATATCATTTTGGCCAAGTTAGATACAGAAAGAAACAGAAAGACAGCCAGCCAGTATCACATTCATAGTATCCCCAACGTTAAGGCTTTTAGAAATGGCCATATCATCGATGAATTCACCGGCGCCTTGCCTGAACCGTTG
>BTQB01000033.1:0-13704 GCA_036985655.1 Anaerolineae bacterium
ACTTGTAGCCTCCGCATCTTCGGTAGTCTCGCCATCCTCAGGAGCCGCGCTATCCTCAGCAGACTCGCCGTTTCCAGTGGACTCGCCGTCTCCAGCGGACTCGCCGTCTTCAGCGGCTGCTGCATCAGAAGTTGCCGCTGCATCGGTAGTTGCTGCTGCATCAGAAGTTGCCGCTGCATCGGTAGTTGCTGCTGCATCGGAAGTTGCCGCTGCATCCACAGCGCCCTCATCGGGTTCCTCCGTCGCAGACGCTGGAGGGACTTCCGCCACCTCTGTGGCCTCTTTTACTGAGGGCTCAGTCGAAGTTGCTTCCGGGAATGCTGCTTCATCCTGTAGGGCTTCAGCCGTAAGTGCAACGGCTGTATTTGTCGCAAGAATCGCTTCATTGGTAGCGATAATAGCAGCTGTCTCTTCACTCGGCTCATCTTCCCCTCGTATAAGTACAGATACCAATACCGCTGCGGCAATTAGTATGAAGATAATAATCAAACCGCCGGCAGTAACGAGGAAGGCTCGATTTGAGCTATTATTTTCCTCTTCGACTTCGAAATCATTAGCGAAATCATCATCGAATTCTTCGGTAAAATCTTCGTTAAAATCTTCAGACATATCTTGCCTCCTGATACAACACTTACCAATAAACTACCATGTATGCCGGATTTCGTAAAAATCCAGCCTATTATTTAATTAATCACATCTATATTAGTATATGGTACAAACACAACCTCACCACTATTCAGCTCTATATCAGCTCCTGGCATCCAACCTCCCGATATAGTTCGCCGCGCTTCTGGATGAACGGTGATTACCTTTCCTAGTAAATTATGTCTGCTCATTACTACTCGAATATAATCACCGTTTTTGAGCAGATCCCAACCTGAATTTCCACTCTTTACATATTGAGAATCAGGTGTGGGAATAATTATCTCCGACCTTTGACTTCCGTTTTCCCTTGGAGCCCTTAATAATGAGGCTTCTTTCCCTGACGATTGTTTGAGAACCTCAAAAAGCGGAGCACTCATTGATTGTTCTCCAAAACCATCGGTAACAAAGATTGGGAACACTACCTCCCGTGCTTTTGGGATAAGTGCCGCTGGTATACTGCCAATTATTAGCCCCCTGGCTTGATAATTTTCAAGAACCTCTAACAACTCATTCGCAGAAAGCTTGCCGGCAACGACTATGCTCCGCCCCATTTCAGTCCGAATATTTTCAAGGGTCAGTTCACTATCGTTACTATCAGTTGATATAAATAATCGACCATGACTTTCACGACCAGAATCCCAGATAGCTTGAACAATAGAACCAATTAATTGAAGTTCTGCGCCCATCCGAGGAATGATACGGGAAACCTTTCCATGAACCATTGCTCTCAATTCAAATAGCTTTTGTGGTCTTTGAATAATGAGATTGCCATCAAAAACTTCAGCAAGCACGCCAGCAACCGGGCTTGAGATCACCTTTTGTTTATCTGATCGGCCGGGTTTACGAATCAGCGGCGTCCCTTCTTCCAGGGGGGTGCCTACGTCTACAAGCAGCAGATTTTCTAATTCAGCTGGTTCAATTCCATATAACCTGTTTGCTTCCAGAATATGGAATTGAGCAGATTGATACGATCGAGCAATAATTTGAGTTGGCGACACCTCCTGCCCATTCTGGATGTTCACTTCACCCCGCTGTGGCAGCAGCCTGGTCACTCTTATATCGGTCGATATCCTGGCTAATGTTGTTTGTGGCAATATATCCATAAAAATACTCGGTAATTGCTCTTTTTTATTCTCTATGTAAGCCTTATATCAGACAAGCATTAACAAATTATTTCCAAGATCATTGGCTAACTTTCAACCTGTTTTAGCCACTTTCTAATATGGCGCTGTCTCGATTTCGGATCAGCATTCTTTGTCAATGGCCTGCCTCGAGCATCGATAACAATTCCTATTGGACCACCGCTTAGCGTAATAGAACGCCTTTTACCCGGCCCTGCCCCTACATCAGTATCAGGCGTTGGAGCGATGGTAATTTTTACCCGTTGTTTTGCTCTAATTGGCAGCACCTTAAAATCACCCTGAAGGATCTCAATGTTTTGAGGTTCCTGGTCCTCCCTTAATATGGATATCTTAAGGACCAGCTGCCCTCCCTGAGCTGAAGAAATCGGGGCAATAACCCAACCCAATTTATCTTTCGAGATGGATTGATATAGCTGAACAACTAAATGAGGATTGTAAGCAGCCAACAATCCCAAGGAAGGCAAGATCCCGGGCCGGTCCACTATAACATTGAAAATACCGACGGGCTGTATCGAATCGAGTAATAGAAGCATCAGCCGCTTCCAGTTAGTGGCATTGACCAGAGCTGCACCTCGAAGAACAAGCGTCCGGATGGGCGACAATGCCATCTCATTTGACCAATTCCAACGCTTGTGGGCACGCTCAACGGCGTAAGATAGATTTGCCCAGACGATGGCCTGTTCAATATGCATCTCCTCCAAGGTCAGGGGCACGACCGCAGGCCATACCGTCTTATTAGCAATATGATCCTCAACAGCACCCTTGTTCTGAGGAATGCCTGCCCAAGCAGCAATATCCATGATTTGAGCGTCCTCAGAAAGCTTTGAGTTTGGTTCGCCCAGACCGAGATCGCTGCTTACATCCAAGTTAACATAATCATTTTCCGCGAAGATCAAGGATAAACTCTTTCGACCGATGTCGACCCCCAAAACCCTGCCCTTATTGAGGGCCGCTACAAATTCGCACAAAGCGCCAAACGCGTGGACAACTGGTAATACGGGAAGATCATTTCTCTGAATTAAGAACTCACCACTCGGCAGCTTACCACTCTGGGAAGTAACGTATAAGTCACCCAAGATCCCAATAGCTTGATCAATGTGCTCATTTTCAAGATCAGGCCTGACATTGTCAATCAAATAAATATCTGTTTCATCACCAATCGATCGCTCAACCTCAGATCGTAATTCCGGATTACCGGCAAAAATGACCAGTGGGCGATGATCGGCATCAATTAACTTTATCCCCATGGCGGCCGTCTCAACAAGCGACATCAATTGCCTGCTGGCGCCGCCACTAGTCCCGCCTGAAATAAATATAAGGTCTGGTTTTAAATTGACCAGGGCTTCTAACTGTTCGTGTTTGCTCCGGGTATCAGCAAGACTGAAACAATCAACTTCTTGAGCATAAATGGTGTTTAATGCCCTTCGAGCGCTGGCAATACTGACCTCATCCATTAAGCCGATAACAACCGTACGCATTGGTGGGGCTGCGCTAATAATCGTCCCAAAGTAATCAAATCCAGATCCATCAGGTCGGACCGGGCGAATTAATACATTTGAATTATTTATTAATGTCCGCCTTGATAAATCCGATACTTGTTGAATAGCTGCATGTAATCCATGGACCGAATCCTGCCATGGCGAACCAGCAGTTGTCAGAGATGAACCGCGAGCAACTAACTGGAAGGAACCGTTAAACAGTTCGTATAAAGTTGCCACAGTGTTAGCAGAACCTACTTCGGCTATCAGATAGGAAGCAACAACGACATCATTGTCCTCTTCAGCTTCTTTAAATTCTTTCTGTACTTCAGCTACTTCAATCATGTTAGCAGCGACTCAAATACATCCTGAAACGCGTTGACAAAAAATCCAATTCGCTCCGTCAGTAATACTAGGCTGGTGGCCAATAAACCGGCGAATACGCCAGCAAGGGCCATCGTTATAACCGCGCGGCCAATTAACCTTACAGGATCAAGCCAACGAGAGATCATAATATTACGACTCTTACTAAGATGGCTTGAGAAGTAAAAATATGCTAGCGTCGATATGGTCAACAATGCACCGATAATTCCTATTAGCCCGCCCGAGGTACGAGAAAAGGTTTGAGGTATCAGGGTGCCAACTACCGCACCCAGCAGTCCGACTGCAGCGCCAGTTCCGATTAATGCGGCCATGGAACTATTACCCACCCACGACAGATTTGGAATCGCTTTTAACAGCAAAAGCACAGAGAGAGTAATTGGTATGAGATAGATTATATTGCCCAATCTAAGTGGATCGGAGAGTATCCGCCCACTAAAAGGAAAAATGACTTCGTTCACCAAGACAACAGCAGCAAAACCTGCGCTAACTCCAACGAGTAAGTGGACTGCTACCCGGTAAAGTGGATTGTCCTTATAGATATAACTGAACACGAATAGTGTAAGAGCAAGGCCCAACAGCAGTCCCCCCAATTCACCAATTGGTTCTAAGAGGTTCATTTTGCTGCTTCCTTTCCCTCTGACCTTGGTGAATTGCCCCTTGCAGCATAATAAATCGAGCCGACTATCAACACAGCAGCGGTAAACCAATACGCAAGGGCTAAAGCACTCGGTTTGATCCCATTAATGCTATCGACTTCAAGTAAAAGTTGTTGGTAAGCCAGGGCAGATTGTGCACCTGGGATAGTCCCAACCAACTGGTCGCTGTTGACGTATGGAGCAACTATCGGCTGGAGCGGCTGAATAATCCCACCAATCAATTCCTGATCGACTGATGGTCCAACTTGCTCGATCCAGTTAACGATTGCGTCACGATCGCTGGTCAAGATTAATATCAATGCAAAGTTGTTCAAGGCCTCAACCGCTTCCAGGTCGAGGGGCTGGCCAAAAATTGTTTCACACGATGCTTCCCCTGTCAGGCAAAGGGCGAGGCGTCGTAGGCCAATCGCCTCGCCAGGGAGAAAACCTAAATCATAACTCTCGAGATCTTCTACTGCCTCTAGCATCTTGTGAGCCATTGCTGTTCCCGCAGCCACCTGGGTTACTGCGACAACTGGGCTTCCATTTTCAGCCATCTGTTGTAGCAAGGTGGCTGCCACACTATCCAATTCTCCCGCCATGGCTGGAGTATATTCGAATGCAACAAGAACCGGCTTTCCAGCGGCCGATTGAACAGCTTCATACACTTCGCGCTCGGAACCAACCAGGGAGGGTTGAATGAACCCCTCCAAAGGGTCTAATGATGTGGGAATCAGCCACCCTGCCAGGATTAGAAGCAAAAGCAGCAAGCCGATTATGATCCTCATATTCGGTGCGATGGTTGCCGAGATTTGACCTCTGACAGGCCTTACCACTCTTGGCTCGGCCGAAGTTAGTCGTTTTAATAAAGCCACTTGCTGACGCTGTTCTCTGGTCATCACAAAAATGTCAACACTGTCAGCGGCTTCTTTTTCAGGGATGAGATATTCGTCTGTAGATGCGATGCCTATAGGCCCAGGCAATTCTTCTTCTATTTCCTCCTCAGCCATTTCGTACTGGAGTTCAACTAACTCCTCCTCAAACGCCTCTGGCGAGGTTTCAACCGGAACTTCCGGCTGGGTTGGACTCTCCTCTAAAATCACTTCCGCCTTTTCAGCATCAGCCTTAGGCCCTTCCCCATCCTCCTTCTTTTCCAGAAGGGTCAACCATTCGTCTGAACTTGCAACGGCGCCTGCTGCGATTAAGGCGCTATATTTATCCTTATCTTTTTGGATAATTTCTTGTTCTTCGAAAGATACATCAGCGGGCGTTTCACTCAATGTATCACCAGATTGACCGTTTTCTGCTTCAGCTTCTGTCTGCCGGAGCCAGTCAGGTATTATTTCACCGTAAAATGGGTCAATATCTAGTTCTTGTTCGGCCTCAGATTTTGTTGGTTCCATCTCATCTTGGATGCTTTCAACAGCTTGCTTGTCTTCGACTTTCTCTCTGGAGAACCATTCATTGACAAACTCATTATCAAAGGTATCCAATAGTTTGTTTGTAAGACGGGCCAGCCAGGTAGGAACTTCGGAATCTGCTTCGATTGTGGGCCGTTCACCAATTTCCTGAGCGTCTGCCCCTTGATCAGACAAATCTCGATCTTCAGCCACCCGATCTTCCACAAGCAGTTCATCGATCGACGAGAACGACTCGAGCGCAGTGTACTCAATTATATCTTCAGCTTCCGCCAGATCGTCGAGCCAATCATCCGGGATAACGGGTTGCTCAACAAGAGCTTCAGCCAACTCGGGCTCAGCGCTTGGCATTTCGATTTCTGCTGAATCCTTGACATAGACCGCCTTCACTTCTTCAATTTCTTGATACTCTACCTCAGGTCTTAATTCCGGCAGCCCGCTTATCGCGATTTCTTGAGTATCCTCAATGGTAAGTTCTTCATCATCTTGCTGTTCAGGGAGATCTAGAACTTCATCCTTATCTTCGACGTCCGACATTTCAGCAAGATCTAGAAATGCTTCCTCATCTTCGATATCCGCCAGATCAGCAAGATCCAGAAATGCTTCCCTATCTTCAATATCCGCCAGTTCGGCAAGATCTGTAAGTTCTTCCTCCTCCTCAATGTCTGCCAGTTCAGCTTCTTCAACCGTTATCTTTTCCGCGGGTACCGGAGCAGCGGGCTCTTCACTCTTATCCCCCAACCATTCAGGCAAGGCTCGACTTACTAATCTTTCTGGGACGCCATCCAATTCTCTGGTAGGGCCAAGCGGCCGGGTCACAAATGCTTTAGGATCTTTCACTTCGATCAAATCGTCATCGATTTTACGAGTCCACTCTTCAATTACGCTTTCACTAATAGTGTCCGGCCAATCCTCACTTTCGGTAAGTTCTCTCAGCCATCCAGGAGCCTCCTCGCTAACATCAGACGTCAGAGCTGACTCATCCCAAACAAACCTGGTATCTTCTCCATCCTCAGCATCTCCGGAGTCTGCACTGGAGCCCATAGCTGCTAATTCCACCAGCCATTCATCACTCTGCTGGGAGTCAATATCAGCTTCTTGATCTTGTTCCGAGAACGGTGCTGTAGTCGCTGCTTGAAGAGTGTCCTTTACTTGCTTTTCATCACCAGAAATCTGGTCAATCTTCTTGTGACTATCGTTCTTCTGGTCCGAAGGCTCACCACCAGCAATTTCCTTTTCCAAATCCCTCTTTTTTTCAAGCTGAGTTAACTTGGATTCATCCAGCCAGCTTGCGAGTTTGCGTTTGGTAGGAGTCGCCGGTTCTTCCTCTTTGACATCATCTGTCTCTTTAAGGTTCTTCAGCCAATCAGGAAGTGACTCCTCTTCGAGTTCCATGGTATCACTTAAGGCAAGACCAGATCCAACAGCCCAAACTGGACCTTCGTCACCGAATAGTGCAGAATCACCTCGGAATTCATCATCGCTTTTTCCAGAAATCACTTCATCTAGCCAGTCATCGAAATCCCCAGGTTCGTCAGTTTCTCCAGAACTTTCCGTAATACCTTCCGGTGTAAATCTTCTTGTTGGAGGTGCTGGTAATGGACCAGCTATTCGCGCCAAATCAGTCGCGCTATCTTTTCCATCAGGATCACTCACGGCCGAGACAGCAGTCAGATCGGTTCCACATTGCTTGCACTGATCAATGAGCGCATTGTTCTCAAATTGGCAGATAGGACAAACAAGATTAGATCCGGTCATAAAATCAAACGCGCACGCTCTGCATTCGCGATTTGTGTCCACATTTTCCGTCCCACATTGAGGGCAAAATATCATGCTCATTTGTCGTAAGGTCTCTCTGAACCAGTGAGTATTCTTATACTAACGGCGATTATACCGAGGGATACACCTATTAATATGCCCCTAATCCCAGGATTAATGACTACTTCGGAAACGATATCGCCCACTTTTGTGAACAGGTTGCTTAAGACTTCAGGCAAAGGTGTGCGAGCTAAAAACATGATAATAACAGTTACAACGAATAACAGAGACCACCAGCTTCTTTTTCGCTGCAGCATTCTATATCCGGAAAAAATCAAAAAGAAAGCCAGCAACGATGCCATCGCTGCTTCCAGAGGAGCTTGAACCAATTCAAAAATTGTCTGAACTCCATTACCCGTTAATCCAAGGCCATCGGTTATCCCTAAAGCAATAACAGCTGCCATGCCAAAAAGAAGAACAAGGCTATAGAAGTTGCCTTGAAGAACACGTCTCGAGTGTATTGTCAGCAAATTAAGAATGCCTAGTAGGAGGGCCACAGCAGCAAGCAGACTGGCCCAACCAGTTAAAGTGGCGCCAACTTCCGGCACCAATAAAAGACCGAGTAACGTTACCAGGCCAAAGGCAATCGCCAGAGCCAACGGCAACATTCTCCTAAAACTATTCATTAACCAACTACTAGATAGTAAAATGCCGCCAGGAAAACCCCAGCGCAAACCAATATTCGAAGGGTATCCTGCAGCTGAAGGCTGGCCAGGTGCACAGGCTTACGGCGCAAATAGGCAGGGGCGGCAAATAGCTCTTCACCTATTAATATGTCTTCCGTAACTGGCACCATTACTCCCAATGCAAGCGGATCATCCGAACCGAGAATCTGTTGGAAGGACATTCGATCGGCAGCCTCGGTTATTATCGCCGCTTCCGAGCCAAAGCGACCAACCATAATATTGCTGCTTATGTTTTGGTCCCGAAGCTCATCCGTAACGCCGGCCGCAAATGCCAGGGGACTAGATTCAGCAGCTTGAAATCGGACCAAACTTGGATCGTAAGCGTCGATGCGACCAGCTCCCGAATAAGCGCCGCGAAGGGTATCTTGAGCCCCAACAGTCAAAGAGCCATCTCCAGTGGTGATAACTGGTGGAACATCATTTTTGCAGGCTTCGTCTGCAAAATATTCCAATATTGATAGTCCAGCCAGGCTGGTCGGGTTGCCCTGTCCAGCTAAAGAAGCTCTCCCCGGAGTAATATGAAGATGACGGCCTGTTTCAACGGCTAATCCAATTTGCTTTTTTAGAGATCGATAACCCCCTAGCGGCCGCAACTGTACATCATCAGGATCTCCCATTTGACGCAAAAACAAGAAGAATAGTCCTGCACTTAGCAATATTATTATTAGAGCGGTGACTACTGTAAGTGCGTCCATTTATCGTATTAACCTCTAGCTCATTCCCTCATGCTTTGCTATCCATCGAATCAAGTTGATTGATCAAATCGTTGACTGCCTCAGGCTGTTCCAATAATCGGGCAAACCGGCCAACGGCATCAGCGGTAATAAATAGGCTGAGCCATGGCTGAAGAATCCAAAGCAGCTGTCCGCCTAATAGAGCGAGCGGTTGGCCCACTTCAAGCAAAAAGACGGCCGCATTTTGCCAACCACGATCTGAGATGGCCTTTACCACCTCGCCAATTTCCTCTTTTTCAACTAATTCACGACTGGACATATTGGATAGGCGAATAGCGACCATAAACGGCCGCTTCCCGCATTTATGTTGACGTAACGTTACGTGCGCCCGAGTATAGCACGTTACATTTTAGGCGTAAAGATGGCGATCAGGCGCCAGATCACCCTTTATATGGTACTTTAGTAGCTGAAAAAATAAAGAGGAATTTATAGCTATTTCTATTTCAGTATGGTGATCGTGATCTTTGATATCCGGTTTCATTGCTTATGATGATATGGGGCGTATAATTTCGATATCAAAGAGGAACTCCGGGATTACTTCTTCATGAAGACCACGCTTATCATTAACCCTAAAGCAAATCATGGCCAGGCTGCACAAGTAACTGATACGATAATTTCCTTGGTTAAGGATTACATTAACCCAGAAGTTATCATGACCGAAGGTCCGGGTCATGCAGTCGAAGTGGCAAGAAACGCAGTTGATCAGGGCGTCGAATTGCTGGTATCCGTCGGTGGCGACGGAACTGTTCATGAAATAGTTAATGGCATGGTCGTCGGGGGGATTACTGATACAACCTTAGGGGTCGTTCCAATCGGATCCGGCAATGATCTTGCCTTTGGATTGGGGATTAGCAATGATATTAATAAGGCGGTATCGATAATTTTTAAGGGTAAAAAGCGGCGGATTGACCTGGCTAGAATAGAGGATGATCGCGGCCGGTTTGAAGTGGTAACAAATGGCATAGGCATTGGTTTTGATGCAACAATAACCATCCAAAGCCGTACGATTACCCGGGTCCACGGCTTTACGATGTATCTACTTGCTGTTCTGCGAACCATCGCCCTCTACTTTCAGGCCCCTAAGGTAAGAATTCTCTTTGATGATGAAAGAATCGAGCAAAATATCTTGTTATTGGCCATCGGCTTGGGTCGAAGAGTTGGCGGTGGGTTTTTTCTGACACCGGACGCCAACCATGAGGACGATTTGCTGGACAGCTGCACAATTGACCCGGTTAGCCGCTATACGATGTTAGCTTTGTTGCCCAGGGTAATGCGGGGAACTCACACAACTTCAAAATTTGTGAAAATGCGCCGGAGCCATCTAATTGATATTAAATCAGAATCGCCCCTCCCTGTTCATGTTGACGGTGAGATATTTGCTTTTCCTGATGATGATGTTCGTCAACTGACTGTGACCTCTCTCGCCAAAGCCCTGCCTATAATGGTTCCTGAGGATTGATAAAACTCTAAGCAGCAACTGCCGCTTAACATAATAATTATCAGCATGAAGAAGGATCTGGTCTCTGCCCTCGATAGCCGTGAGCTCATCGAATTAAGGACAATTGGGGAATGGTTGGATTTGAACCTAACCGGGGAGCAAAAACGTGATTGTGTCCGGTTGCTCAGCCAGCAGATGTTCCAATTGGATATGAAATTGGAACTGAAATTATTGCCCCCTGAGGAAGCTGCTGCCTTAACAGAATTAATAAACGCTAAAGGACGAATGCCAGTCGCAACATTTGAGCGTCTTCATGGCATAGTACGACAGATGGGACCTGGAAAGATGGAACGAGAAGAACCCTGGCTCGATCCAGTTAGTCCGGCAGAAGCATTATGGTACAAGGGCTTTATCTATCGGGGGTTTGAGGAAATAAAAGAAGACCAGATTGATGAAGCGTATTACCTTCCCGAAGAATTTTACGCCCAAATACCTCCAATTGGGGATGCTGGCAAAAGCAGCATTCAGGTTCTTGAACCTCTCGAAGAATCGACGATTCGAGAACATGAAATGATGGATGCATTGGTCGATATGGTTGACGATATGACCACCATGATCTCATTCGCCCAAATCAAACCGCTTCACCAGGACAAGTTAAACCTATTTGACTCATTTCTTCTACAATCGAATCCTCAGCGACTAGACTTGCTATTTACTTTAGCCTGGGAAATGGGTTTATTCCGAGCCACGGATGCGGGCGCCAAGCCTGCACGCAAATCCGTCGAATGGTTGAAACGAGGTCGCGAACAGCAGCTGCGCGAATTAGCTGACAGTTGGCGTGAATGCAGCTGGAATGAACTTCATAATACGCCCAGCCTACAATGTGAAGGCAGCGGCTGGATTAATGATCCAGTCGCAGCCAGAAACGCTATAATTGCTTCCCTACCGGATACTCTTCATTGGTATGATACTGGCTCGTTTATAACCTTTATTAAAGAGAATAATCCTGATTTTCAAAGGCCGGGGGGGAACTACAACACCTGGTATATACGTGAACGTGAAAGCGGCGAATACCTGCGGGGATTTGAAAGTTGGGACGATGTAGAAGGACGTTTGCTGCGCTTTGTGATCACAGGCCCCCTATATTGGCTTGGGTTGCTTCGTCTTAGAAAAAATGATGGTTCAACCAAGGTTTTCTTTCAATTAACAAGCCGTGGATTGAACTGGTTAAAAGGAAAGCCTGTAATAAGGGATGAAATTACGGTGCCGATTGTTGTTGGCAATGATGCAACTCTCTTCGTTCCCACCAATGCCAACCAGTATCATCGCTTTCAAATAGCCCGAGTTGCTGATTTGGTGCGCGCTGAACCGAATAAACCTTATGAGTATTGGTTAACACCCAAATCATTGGAAACTGCCCAGGAACAAGGAATTGAACCCTCGCGCCTGCTCGAATTTCTGAGAGATGCCAGCGGGCGTCCGATACCTGCGGGCACAAAGAGGGCTATCGAACGCTGGGTCGAACAAGGATTTGAAGCCAGAATTGAGCGAGCAGTGATCCTAAAAGTTCGAGATGAAACTATTTTGGAAAAACTTCGAGAAAACCCAAAGACACGGCCGTTTATTGCCGAAACACTCGGTGATCTGTCCGCAGTTATCAAGCCAGGTGATTGGCAAAAATTTCGCCAGGCGGCCGCTGGACTGGGACTGCTTGTCGACTATTCGATAGAGGTTGATCAGGGTTGAAGCCGGTATATCGTACCAGAAGAATGATCCAGGACATAAAGCTCCCCATTTACATCCTCACCAAAGCTGGATAAATTAAATCCTCCTTGTAAGACCAGGTTCTTTTTCCATTCACCCCCAGTTTCCTGTATTAAGCTCCAGATAAAGCCTGAACAATAATCCCCAAAAAAATAGTTTCCGCTCATCTCCGGATACAGCTTACCACGATAAACATAGCCGCCTGTTACCGAGCAGCCCCCTTCAGCATGGCTGTATTCGGCAACAGGGGTGATGAATCCGCTCATATCGCAGCTTTCGGAAGCAAAGCAATGATTGCCTTCAGTAATGTTCCAGCCATAATTTGCCCCCCCACCGCTGTCTGCTTCTTGATAATTGATCTCCTCCCAACTTGACTGTCCTACGTCAGAGAGATAGAGCCCGCCGGTCTCCCGATCGAAGCTGAATCGCCAGGGATTTCTTAATCCAGTCGCCCAGATTTCATCGGGGATAGATGCGTCTTCCAAATAAGGGTTGTCTGGCGGGATGGCATACCCATCAGTCATATTTACATCAATTCTCAAAAGAGTGCCTAGTAAGGTGGAAGGATTTTGTCCGTTATTAAATGGATCGTCTGCGCCGCCGCCATCGCCAAGTCCGATATAGAGCATCTGGTCTGGCCCAAATTTAAGCTGCCCACCGTTGTGGTTTCCAAAGGGCTGGTCAATTGTTAGCAATATCTCTTCACTCTCTGCCAGCGCTTTGTTTGGTCGTGTAGGATCGACGAGGAACCGCGATATCACTGTTGCTCCTTGTAGATTAGTATAATTCACGAAGATAGAATTTATTTCCGGATAATTGGGATGGAATGCCAGGCTAAGAAGACCTTGTTCCAATTGAGAGGATCCAACCCGATCAGTTATGTCAAGAAATGATTCCTCTATTCGCTGATTATCTTCAACGATCCAGATTTTACCGCCCTGTTCAACTACGAAAAGCCTTTCATCGTTCGCATGGACCAAATCTGTTGGCTTTATAAAACCGCCGATTACAGGAACAAGGCTGATAGATTGAACGAGCGATGGAGTTGGTGTACGCGTATCAGTCGGCCTGGGCGTCGTGTCAGGCATCAAAGCTGTTAAAGTTGGAATGGCTGATGCAACGCCCGTTGTTTGAGTTGGCGATGTAGATGATCCGTTTTCGCCAATTTCCTCTGTTTCCTGGTAGCTTTGAACTTGAGTAGGTTCAGAAATGGCAGGCGTCTCTGTGACTACGGAGGAAGTCAACGGAGCATCACCGGTTGTTATCACTGTTATCCCCTGGTCATCTTGACACGCAGTTGCCCCGATAACCAAGAAGATAACAGGAACAATTAACCTATGCAGGCATTGGTTAGCATTTCTAAAAAATGCGATATATGTAGATGGGGTAATTAGGTAATTCACTTGTCACAACCAGAAAAGAAATATCAAACCCTATCGCGGAGGAGAAAATCCTACGCGTTAAGCCAATATAATTAAACGCAATTAACCTTTCTCAGCCTGGCGCAGGCGCTCTCCATATTGGATTTCGTAATATTGCTCAAACTCCCCTCCCCTGATCTT
>BTQB01000034.1:0-13596 GCA_036985655.1 Anaerolineae bacterium
GGCTGCCGGGGCGCTGGCCATATCCCTTGAAAACCGGGAAGTAGAAGACGATCTGATCGGCGGATTATCGGCCGTCCTTCTCTCTATCCCCTTTTGGGCCGCCTATATTGTCGACCGGTCAAGTAATCGATGGGCATTAATACCTGGCGCCCTGCTGGCGATTGCTGGGATGATAATTGCCTTCATTCCTGATGACACCGGACTTTTCGCTTCGTTAATTTTATTAGCCGTGGCTGTCATATTTTTAGGGGTCTTTGTATTTAATCGAAAACAGTGGTGGTCACTGATTCCAGCATATGTTTTTCTGGTCTTAGCCCTGGTAACGGTTTTTGCCGTCGAAGCTGCAGATGAATTTCTGGCAGCCCTGATCCTCTGGGCTATTGCCCTGCCGTTCCTGGTGGTCTATTTGATAAATCGTGAAAATTGGTGGGCGCTTATTCCTGCCTATGCCTTGACAGCTGCCGGCCTTATTACGCTCTTCGCAAGCAGCGGAAATGAGGAATTGATTGGGTCGATTGTCTTATTCACGATAGCCATACCCTTTTATGTTGTTTACTTTAATAACCAGGAAAATTGGTGGGCCATAATCCCTGCTGGGGTCTTAACCAGCATAGGCCTGGCCATCGGCTTCGTTTTTACCGACGTTCCGGAAGAAGCCTTCGAGGGGCTGGTTGGGGGGATAATTCTTGGGGGGCTCGCCATTACCTTTGGGGTCATTTGGGCCCAAAGAAAGCAGACCAACGGTGAATGGGCCAAATATCCGGCCGCAGCTTGTGCGCTGGCTGCTCTGCTGGTTCTATTAGTGGGTATGCGATTGGAATTGCTTTGGGGAGCTGTCTTAATTGGGGTTGGCGGGTGGATCCTCTATAGGAACCGGCCGAGAATAAAAGGCTGATCTATCCAAATTTCGCCTAGACGGAAGAAGTAAACGATGTACCATTGACCAAAATCAGGTAAATTACACAGTGGCATTTGGTCCTGGCCCTCTTAAGACCACTGGCGCAGACGGACAAATTTCGCATTGCTCTTTCCCACTAGAAAAGGAGGATAAACGATTATGGCTCTGGCAATACCCAGCCTCATTTTAAAACGTTTGCACACTTATGGCAGCCTGACCAATACCGATGAAGGCGTGCAATTTTCTGTCAAGAACCGCCTCAGTGATGCTGTGCTAACTGGCATAAGTAAAGTCAAAATAGATGGAAAAGAGATCCCTCTCGAATCGGTTAGGCTCTTCCTCGATGATGGAAGCAGGCTGTCCCCCTATGACTTAACTCAAAGTCCGCTGGACTTTCCGCTGCGTAGAAGCCTTAAGGTTAATTGTGAGATTGAACCTCTAACTTTGGGTATACATAAAATTGAGATCCATTTTGACAGCAAGCCTTTTGGAAAACTTAAGCTGAAAGCAGAAGATGCTATCGCTGAGGAGGTTCAGGATCAAGCAAAAATCCCGAGAAGCTCGACCGATGATTACAACGATGACATCATCAAGAAACGACAACAGTATGTCGAGGAATTTTCTGGTGCAAAGCTGGACCATGTTGCCAAATATTCCTTTGATCCAAAGCTAGTTAAAGGGAATATCGAAAATTTTTCAGGTGTCGCCCAGATTCCTATTGGTTTTGCAGGTCCAGTAAAGATTAAGGGCGAACACGCTCAGGGCGATTTCTTGATACCTCTGGCAACAACCGAGGGCACACTGATCGCCTCCTATAATCGGGGAATCAAAGTCCTGAATCTGTCAGGTGGTGTTACCTCCAGCGTCGTTGGCGACGCCATGCAGCGGGCGCCTGTATTTGTCTTTGAGAACGCCCGTGAAGCCAGAAATTTTATCGGCTGGGTAGATGAAAATATTGAAAAGATACGGACCGAAGCTGAAGCGACATCAAGGATCGCCAAGTTGGAATACATCGATCCCTACCTGGCCAGCAAATTTGCTTACCTTCGTTTTAATTTCACGACTGGTGACGCGGCTGGGCAGAATATGGTGGGCCGGGCTACCTTTGCCGCCTGCAGCTGGATAGTAGACGAATACCCGGGAATTCGTCATTTTTACCTGGAGTCCAATCTGGCTACCGACAAGAAAGCATCCCAAGTGAACATTATGAGGACCCGTGGAAAGAGGGTAACGGCCGAGGCCGTGGTCGACCGGGATATCCTTATCCAACAAATGCGGGTCAAACCAGAAGCATTGTCTTACCATGCCAATGTTTCCAACGTTGGAACAATCTTGTCCGGTGCCAATAACAATGGCGCCCATTCAGCCAACGGCATCACGGCTATATTTATGGCCACTGGTCAGGATGTGGCCAACGTCTCTGAATCTTCGGCCGGCATACTATATACCGAGATAACTCCAGAAGGCCACCTTTATCTATCTATTACCATTCCATCTTTGATCGTGGCGACTTACGGTGGTGGTACAGGCCTGGCCACCCAGCAGGAGTGTTTGAGAGTAATGGGATGTGCTGGGGCAGGAAAGGTGAACAAGTTTGCAGAGATCATTGCCGGCGTTGTCCTGGCAGGGGAACTTTCCTTGGGTTCGGCGATATCGTCATTGGACTGGGTGTCGAGTCATGAGAGATACGGCCGGAACCGGTGACCGTTAACATATCCGGATTGAGACGCGAGATTTCCTTGTTTTCTAAGATTCGTTCACCTCTGTAGATTGAACTGTTAGTCTACGAATTTTTGTTTATCGTCGGCGATCTCAAGCTCATTTCGACTCCTTCGAAAATAGGACACGGATTAACACAGATTACACGGATTAAAATTGGCATGATTCTACCAATACCGTCCTTTTCATCCATGGTGGTGCGCCGTGGCGCGTGTGGTCTCTTCTGAAATTAGGACGTAGATTAACACGGATGACCAGGATCAGATACTTCGGCTACGCTCAGTACAAGTTTGTTTTCATCACTGTTAGTGTGCGTCAGCTCATGTAAACTCCTGGTATTGGCAAGGCAATCGGGTAGATAGCTGTTGCCTTGAGACAGGGTCATTCCCGATTGCCTTGCCGCTACAACATAAATAAATGGAGGGATTTTGGCGGCCGAATCGAAGGGTCGAGATTCATTCTTAAGTACCGATAACCGTCTTTTCAACCTGGCTCGAACGGGCGAATTGCGTTTACCCAAGAGCTTCTCAGAATCAACGGTTAGAGTTATCGACCGTTTCCTCTATCCAGCGGCCGTTATCTTTTTCAGCTTTTCCTGGCCGTTTTTGGCGCTTTTTTTCTTGATCCCTTTGGTGATTCTGCTCGTTGTTTTCGGCCTGAGCTCGGCTGATCTATTTGACACAGTTCTTAACTTTTCAGCAGTCTGGCTCATCCCTCTTTATATTCCAGTATATCTTTTTGTCTGGTTATGGTTGTGGCTTTTTGAGAAGCGACACCTTTGGACCGTGGGATTTGAAAGAAACCATGCCTTAAAGAAATATATTCGTGGCCTACTCGCCGGTTTCTTATTATTTAGCGGCACACTGGTGATCTTACTGGCTTTTGATGCAGTTGATTTCCAACAACCGGAATCAAACAAATTCGGTCAAGGGATGTTAATCACCGGCCTGTTGATATTTGTTGGCTGGATGGTCCAAGGCGGCGCTGAGGAGACGGTTACCCGGGGCTTCCTGCTGCCGATCCTGGGAGTCAGATATGGCACATTGGCAGGGATCGGTGTCTCTTCTATCATATTTACCCTACTGCACCTCTTAAATCCAGGAATAAGTGTATTGGCCCTGGTGAACCTGATCCTATTTAGTCTATTTGCCGCTCTTTTCGCCCTTTTTGAGGGAGGTTTGTGGGGTATCGCTGCCCTCCATGGTATGTGGAATTGGGCTCAAGGGAGTCTATTTGGCCTGCAGGTCAGCGGTTTGGAGAGCAGTAGTTTGTCGCTCTTTCAATTCACCAGTACAGGTCCGGATTGGTTAACCGGGGGTGATTTTGGACCTGAAGGGGGGATAGCGGTCACTATTATCTTTATAGGGGCTATAGGCGCCCTTATCCTGGTCCGCAGGCGGCGTGAAGAACGATTGTGATTTCTATCCATCTTTCGTATGAGGATTGACAGCTGACAAGAGTGGTTTTTTCCCCTAAAATTGACCAGAAACCAGTCAGCTGGATCTTCGGGCGTAGCTACGTGGCAGGCCTAAGGGATTAAATCTGATCCTGGAAAAATGGATGCGGCGAACACAGAGGGATATCAATCGACTAAGGCAGGAAAAAGTATGACTCAGAACTCAATCATAGAGTGCCAGAAGGTTTCCCGTCGGTACCAGATGGGCGAAGTAACCGTTGACGCCCTTCTAGGAATAGACCTTGAGCTGGAAAGGGGAGAGATCGTTGTGTTGTTAGGTCCATCTGGCTCAGGGAAAACGACGACACTTAATGTGATCGGCGGCCTGGATAAAGTCACGGCAGGTAAGGTTCTATTTGAAGGAACCGATATAACGAACTTTGATGACCGCCGTTTAACTGAATACCGGCGGGACAGCGTTGGATTCGTTTTTCAATTCTTCAATTTAATTCCTTCTCTAACTGCTGTTGAAAACATTGAATTTGCCCTGGCTATCGGAAATAAGAAAGGTGATGAACACGAAAGGGCTCTCGAGCTTTTGTCATTAGTCGACCTTGATAACCGGGTCGATCACTTTCCATCGCAGCTGTCGGGCGGAGAACAGCAGCGCGTTGCTGTTGCCCGGGCATTGGCCAATCACCCACCTTTATTATTATGTGATGAGCCAACGGGAAACCTTGATGTTGAGATGGGTCGACAAGTCTTGGGCGTTATCGAAGATTTTAATCAAAAAAATGACACTACGGTGTTACTTATAACCCATAATACGGCCATTGCGCCAATTGGAAACCGGATCGTCCGGCTGCGAGATGGTCAGATCGACCAGATCGAGATAAATAGAGACCAACAGGCCGCCAAATCACTCGAATGGTGAGGGGAAAAACTGGTGAATATCAAATAGTGAGTCTACTAAAAAAGCTCACGCAAGTCGCCGGCCAGCGTATCCGCTAGCGGGCGCAAAGATGCTCTAGAAAAAACCTGTGACATCGACGTTATCTGAGTTTTTTCAGCGGAGAAAATGGCTGCTGTGAGAAAAGCGGGATCTTTAAATTTGGTTGGCCTGGTAGAAGTATGAATAAGAATCTACTCCGAAAGACATTTAGGGATTTAAAACTCAATTGGGCCCAATCGTTGGCTTTAGTGGTCATCGTGGCTCTAGGCATGTTAAGTTTTGTGGCCGCGGCCGGGGCATTTCGAGATCTCGACAGTTCCTACCAACGGACATACGATGAGACAAATTTTGCTGATGTGACCTTTGCCGTTGCCGGGATGCCTACCTCAGTCCTCGAGCAGATTCGTGAAATACCAGGCGTTGATGAGGTGACCGGCCGCCTGGTGATCGACAGCGGTTACCAGCTGCCGGATGGAAATCCTATTCGATCCAGGCTGATCGGTATTCCATCCCAGGACCATCCGGCCGTCAATGATGTGCTCCTGCTGGAGGGGCAATATTTTTCCGGTGAAGGCGGGCCAACAGTTCTGTTGGAATCGCACTTTGCAGATTATTACAGTATCGGTGTAGGTGACCTGGTAACACCCATTGTTAATGGTGAAGAAAGGGCGCTGACAGTTTCCGGTATCGTCGCCAGCCCCGAATATTTGATTGTGAGCGCCAGCCGCCAAAATATTCTACCCTCAGCCCGATCTTTCGCCGTCTTGTTCCTCCCCCTTGAGGCACTCCAGGCGGCCGTGGAAATGGAAGACACCGTAAACGATGTGGCGGTGTTGATCGATGAAGGTGAAGAGATCAGGCCCATAATCGATGAAATTGAGGCTGTTTTGACGCCGTATCAGCTGGAATCGACGATATTGCAGGAAGATCAGCCGTCCAACGCCGCCTTAACATTGGACCTCGAAGGCTTTCGCGAAATAGCCTTTTTAATGCCCATCATTCTACTGCTCGTCGCCGCAGCATCAATATATATCATGCTGGGTCGCATGGTGATGGGGCAGCAGCAGCAAATCGGGTTGATGAAAGCCCTGGGATATTCGAACGGGGCAGTATCTACCCATTACCTTATTTATACGATTATTATTGGCGTAATTGGCACAATTATTGGCCTGGTAGTTGGATTGCTTTTAGCCAGGCAACTGACGACCCTATACGCTCAAGAGCTTGGTATACCCCTGGTTGAATCCCGCTTCTACCTCGATCTGGTGCTAATTGGTGGGTTGTTGAGCCTGGGTTTTGCGGCAGCGGCCGGGATAGGACCGGCCAGAGGCGCCGCCAAATTAATGCCTGCTGAAGCCATGTACTTTGATCCATCAGCCATCGCCATCGTCGGCCGGCGTCCATTCTTTGAACGTTGGGTCAGATTACCGCTTAGTGTGAGACTTCCAATTCGTAATGTAATGAGAGTCAGGCGGCGAACCTTGAGCAACGTTATCGGCATCATATTTGCTTTTATCCTTATTTTGATGACTTACAGCTGGCTTGACTCCATGGCCAGTATGTTAGACCAGACTTTTGTTGAGATCGCTCGATGGGATATTACCGTCTTATTTAATTCACCCCAGAACGAAAATGTCATTGATGAAATATCTAGTTGGGAAGGGGTAAAAGCCATTGAGCCAGCGATTGTCCTTCCAGCGTCTGTTTCTTCTGGTAATAACAAAGTTGATGTGCTGCTGACCGCCTTCGACCCTGAACAAGATATGCACGTTCTTAAACTGACTGAGAACGACTCAACAGTTGAAAGCCTGGCGCCCGGAAAAGTGATCTTGACCGAGCCTCTCATGAATGAACTTGGGATGGCTATTGGTGATGACCTTCGAATCAGAACCCAGCTTGGGGAAAAAACATTGACGCTGTCGGATCTAAGCGATGAAATGTCCGGAGAGGTAGCCTATGTATCGACAGAAGAACTGTTGGCTGGAACAGATAATCCGGTTTTCAATTATCTCTACCTCCAGGGAGATGAGGAAAGCCTCGATTCGATAAAAAATGATCTGTACCATCTTCCTGGTGCAGCAGTTGTTCAATCGAAGAGCGAGGTTCGAAGCGATGTGGAACAGTTCATCGCGCTGTTCAACGCTTTTACGGGCGTAATGGTTGTCTTAGCCTTAGTGATGGCCTTTGCGCTGCTTTTTAATGCCATGACTGTTAGCGTCCTAGAAAGGCAGCGAGAGCTGGCAACCATGAGGGCTATTGGTGCTCCAAGAGGAAGTATTGCCCAACTACTGGCAATGGAAATTATCATTACCTGGCTGATAGCCCTTATTCCAGGTATGGTTTTGGGCTACTATGTGGCTGTCCAGGTGGGCAAGTCCTTCAGCAGCGAACTGTTTGTCTTTAACATTGTTATTAACCCTGCAACCTTTATCGTCACTGCCATTGGGATTCTGATAACAATGCTGCTTGCGGCCTGGCCTGCTTTCAGACGTATAAACAGGCTTAACCTGGCAGAGGCCACCAAGATACTGGCTTAATGGCTTGACATCAAAAAAGCGGCGGGGGCAGTGAATCAGCAGAAGGAACCCAGCTGATAGTTGACATAAAAGTAATTTGAACGATCAGATCGCTAAATGGTAATCGTTCATCTCGCCCGTAGTGAATCAGCGACCAATAATTTCCTCTTTCATCTTGAATAAAGGCCTAAAAGCTGCCCCTGGTCAAGGACATGTCCCTCCATCGCTTGGAACAGGTCTGTTTTTTCTGCTCCAGAGACAAGATCCAGCACTGTGTCCAGGGCGTATAGTCTAAATATATAGCGGTGAGTTCCACTGGGAGGACACGGCCCTCCGTAGCCAAGTCGATTCCAGCTGTTACTCCCCTGGCTGCCTCCTCCGGGAACGTCTGCAGACCGCGCCATATTTTCGTCCAATCGATCCGTTGAAGGCGGCAGGTTATAGAGGATCCAATGGACCCAGATACCTCCGGGCGCATCGGGATCATCCATGATTAAAGCCAAAGAGCTTGTTCCATCGGGCAATTCACTCCAGGATAACGAAGGGGAGATATCTTCTCCATCACAGGTGTATTTAACGGGTATAAGACCGCCGTCATCAAATGCTTCGCTGTTAAGCTTTATTGACATTAAGAAATCCTCCTTCATGGTTGGGCTGCCAGCTGATTCACTGGCTGGCGACGAGCACGAAACGGAACCGGCGAGAAGCAGCGTTACGAGAAAAGGTAAAATGGCCTGAAGACTTGAAAAGCGAGATCTTAGGTAGGAGCGGCCTAAGGGCATGCACAGATGTTGGAAGCCAACGACAAGATTAAAAAAAACTCTCAAAAGCTGACGTAATAGTCCGCGCATTGGATATATCCCCTTTGGCTCTGTCGTTAGTTTAAGCGAATCTGAGTTTCGAATCAAGAGCTATCAAGGCTTTTCCTCGAGAAAAAATGGCAAAGACGCTGGTTATTCAGCAGCGTTATTATTTGCCCGGAGACATTCCCTTATCTATACTCTCGCTTCTATAAAATAAACCATTATGTAAAAGCTCTCGTTGCTATCTTGAAACCTTATCTGCTAGAGAAGAGTTAATATCCATGTCGCGCAGGTCTATTTATCTTGGTCTAGGAGTTGTGATAGTAGGAGCAGCAACAGCAATAATTGTTTTCTTGATCATTAGCTCTTTTTCTCAGGATAACAGAGATCAGACCAACGAGATTGTTCAGGCAGCTGAAAGATCCGAGGGTGAGACCAGGGCTCCTCCACTGCCTACACCGGTACTAATTGTCGAGACAGCGTCAGGATCCGGTTCAGATTCAGCAATTGGCGAGAATATCCAAGCGACGAATGTTCCAGACAGAGTCTTTACTGAAACACCAACACCCAGTGACCCCACCCCTCAACCACCGATAATTCCAAGCCCGACTGAGATCATCAACCATCTAGTGGTGGAAGGTGAAAACCTATACAGGATTGCGGCTTTGTATGGGGTCTCTCTCGAATCCATAATGATTGCCAATGGTTTAGAAGACCCTCGATTAATAATTGCCGGGCAAACTCTCCTGATACCAGGGGGGTTACCCCTTACGCCGAAAGTTGATAACAGCCTGGCGACTCCCATAACGGGGATTCCGGCTGAAGCAACCGCGCAAGTTTCGGCCACAACGCCAATTGCCACCCTAGAAGATACAGATGTGCCAACTCAAACAGCCACATCAACCATACCAAGCAATGGCACGCCTACATCGCCGGCCCAACCAGTTTCAACCTTGAATGGTATTGCCATAGAGCAAATCGTGGTCATGCCTGATGATGTGAAGCAGCGTGCCCGGGAGATCTTTGCCGCTGGGCAGCAATTAGGCCGGAACCCACAAAGATTTTCTAAAGTTGGAGACAGTACGATTGAAAACCCCCATTTTTTAGCCAGATTTGACGAGGGGCCCTACAACCTTGGGATTTATAGTTATTTGCAGCCAACCATCGATTTTTTTAAGGGATCATTCGGCCGGCAGGGAAATGCAGTAAAGAGGGGATTTCACTCCTGGGCAGTGATGGACCCGATGTGGGCTGACGATACTATTTGTGAGCCAAATGAGACGCCGATCGCCTGCGAGATTCGTTTACATAATCCAAGCATATTGCTCATTCGATTGGGATCCAATGACAGGGGCGTCCCTGCGGGATTTGATCAAAATGTGCGCCAGGTAGTGGAGTACGCCATTGAGCAGGGGGTTATCCCGGTTATTGGTACAAAGGCCGACCGATTTGAGGGTGAGGACAATATTAACAACATAATGCTTCGTCAAATTGCCGCCGATTACAAGCTGCCCCTATGGGATTTTGACCTGGTAGCAGCAACAATACCGGGCAGAGGTCTTTATGAAGATGATGTGCATTTGACCATATTTTATGCCCATGATTATACTTTGCCTGTTGCTCTTCAGCGCGGTCATGGCGTTCATAATCTGACAGCTTTAATGGTTCTTGATGCAATCCGGAAAGAGGTAATTCAGGCGGGTGGCTGACATCAACGATGAGCCCCTACAAAAGCACCATTTGTGCAGGGGCTGGTTAGCTGTCGGGGCAGCTTTTTTTTCCACGTTGATCCTCTTATCAGCGTGCACACCAGGAGAGTCATCAAGGGCGTCGATGCCAACAGCGGAAGTGTCTGTAACGGCGCTATCGCTGGAATCAATCGCCGAAACAGCGGCCGTTAAGATTACACCAACTACGGAAGAGCCAAAATCACGTGATATTGCCCCTGATGCTCAATCTGCAACGAGGGAAGCTACTAGTTCGGCCCGAGGTTTCATCGCGGAGGAAGAGAGCCCTGTTGATGGGGAACTGGCTGAGGAGGTTGATCTTACAGCGCATAACATATCGGGAGATGTCGAACTGCAAACCGCTGAAGCGGCCGCTTCTACCCCTGAGGTTACAGTTACAATTGACTTATCAGCGACAGCTGAAAATCCCCCAACAATACAGCTTGTTACAACCCCTGTTTTGACGCTTACAATTCAGCCAACGACGATTAATACAGATACCCTGAATGGAATTCCGATTGATGAAGTGATTAAAATATCGCCTGAAACAAGAGAGCGGGTGAAAGAAATATACGTTTCAGGCCAGGCTAAAGGAAGATATCCAAACAGATTTTCCAAATTAGGTGACAGCTTAATTGCCACGCCTTATTTTTTGACCCAATTTGATAAGGAACAATATAATCTTGGGGATTATGCTTACTTACAGCGCGTTATCGATTATTTTGAAGGATCGTTTGAGCGCTATGGCGTTGCCATAAAGGCCGGACTACACTCATGGGGTGTTTTTGACCCAATGTGGGCCAATAAAGAATGGTGCCAGCCCAATGAATCTCTCATCGCCTGTGAAATCCGACTCAATAATCCCAGCATCCTACTTATTTTACTTGGTTCGAACGATTCAGGAGCGCCAGATTCCTTCGATTATAATCTTCGGAAAGTTGTTGACTTCAGCATCGAGAACGGAATTATCCCAGTACTGGCCACCAAGGCGGACCGTTTTGAGGGGCCTGACAATCGCAACAACCTAATGCTGCGCCAGATCGCGGCCGACTACCAGATACCCTTATGGGACTTTGATATAATGGCCGACACCCTGCCAGGAAGAGGACTACAGGAAGATCAGGTGCATTTAACAGAATTGGTGGAGAATAATTACACATTGCCCGAGACCTTTCAAAGCGGAAATGCCGTACACAATTTGACGGCCTTAATGGTCTTGGACGCGATATTGCAGATTGTTTCGGAGGAGATCGATTAGATCTATGGAAAATGAAAAAGGCAATACTTTTTTTGTTTATTGTTTTACTTACATCCGCGTGTGCCGGTGCGGGTGAAGGAGATCCGGCCGATATTGTTGAGAAATATCTGCAGGCAAAGGTGGATGGGGAAGTCGATATTATTGGAACATTACTCTGCTCAGCCATGGAAACGAACCTGGAAAGAGAAACCAGAACCTTTGAGAGTGTTAGTGATGTCCGGGCCGTTGATATGGCCTGTGAGCGGGTGGAAGACAGCGATACAGTCAGCTGCGAAGGTAAAATTGTGGCCCTATATGGTGCAGAAGAGACCGAATTTCCCCTTGCCTCCTATAAGGTGGTTCAAGAGGATGGTGAGTGGAAATGGTGTGGCGAGGCGCCATAGTCATGCGAAGGTTGGTAAACAGAGAAAACATCCTGGCGTTCACCCTATGTCTAATAATAATTCTCTTAATTGTTGCTACCAGTGACACATCGCCGCAATGGATCTACCAGGGATTCTAAATCCGAGCTTTTTATGGGCGTTAGCGCCGCAATCTTGGTTGCCGGCGCCGCAATCATAGCAGCAACCATAGTTTTGCTCCTCATCTTCTTTTTCGTCTTCGGTTTTGACGAGATCGGCACTTCAACAGCGATTACAAGAGCATCTCCTCAACTGGGCATATTGGCTGGAGCCGATCAGCTGAGGGCTACAGCAACCGTAAATGAGGTAAGAGCCACCAATACCCAGGTTCTGCCAACGAGCACTCCTCAGGCAACTGGCACGCTGACAGTTACGCCAGCCCCGGCAACGTCGACGATAGAGCCAACTCCCCCAACACCGACACCAACGCCAAGACGAATTAATAGCCTGAATCAAGATGAATTCATTGTACTGCCTGATGAGGTACGCAAGCGCATAATACAAATTCATGTTGTAGGGCAGCAGATAGGACGGAATGCAAAGGCTTTTTCGCGCCTGGGAACCAGTATTGTTGATACCAGGCACTTCTTGGGTAGATGGGACGAGGGACCCTATGATCTTGGCCCATTTGAGTACCTGGAGGCAACGGTAGCCTACTACAGTGGATCCTTTTCCAGGATAGGGGAGGCTACACAACGCGGATTAAGCACCTGGACTGTATTCAACCCCCAATGGGCGGACCGAGATGATTGTCTGGCCAATGAAACGATGGTAGATTGCGAATTTCGTTTACATAATCCTAGCATTTTGTTGATATTTCTAGGGACCAATGATACTGGCGCTGGACCAACCTTCGAAAAGAACTACAGAGAGCTGATAAATTACGTTATTGATAGCGGAGTAATACCTGTTTTAGTGACAAAAGCAGACCGATTTGAAGGTCGAGATAATCGAAATAACAAGATCATCCGTGAGCTCGCCGCTGAATATCAGATTCCACTTTGGGATTATGACAAACTCGCTTCGACGATTCCCGGAAGGGGGCTTGGCGGAGACAAGGTACACATGACCCTGTTTGATCGATATGATTACGCCGTACCAGAAGCGTACGTACGAGGATATGGCCTTTTTAATCTCTCGGCCTTGATAATGTTGGATGCCATTAGGAATGAAATTATTTCAGCTGAGCGTTCAGGGGAGATTCCTGCTCAACAGAAAAGGTAAGCTGATAATTGACATTTAGTTTGCTGGCTATAGGGGCATTTAGCGCGGCTGCCCTGATTTACGCTGTCATCTTTCGTCCAAAGGGAAGAGGGTGGGCGCTGATGATAGGGAGCATAGTGGCAGTATATTGGCTGCAGCCAGTTCTGCCAATTCGTTTCAGTGATTTCATTCTACCGACTTTGACACTGCTTCTGACCATCCTCGGGTGGTTGTTTACCAGGCGTCCGATGGAAGTGGAACAGCAGCGTACGATTAATCAAGATCGGTTGGCTATTTTTATTACCCTTCTCATCATCGTCGGTCTTTCCCTTTTTCGATATGTCGAGTCTGATTACCGGATTACTGCATCAAGGCCGCCATCCCCTTTGATAATCTTCTTGGCGCTGGCAGGATTCACCGGCCTGGTGCTATTAGCCTCAAAGCTTCTTAACCGCCACCTCCAACAAGAAGAAGGACAGAGGAAAATCTTAACGGGCTTGATCTTACTGGTCGTTATTATTTTCGTTATTGTCAAAAGCGAACCTCTTGCTACGGCCGTTAGCGGAGTATGGCGCCGTTCTACTGGGCAAGATGTCACGCTAGCCTCCCCAACAAACCTAGCCTGGCTGGGCTTTTCGTTTGTAGCCTTCAGGCTCATCCACACATTTCGCGATCGCCAAACGGGGCTGCTGCCTATCTTATCCTTTAGGGAATACCTGACCT
>BTQB01000035.1:0-13443 GCA_036985655.1 Anaerolineae bacterium
GGCCATCGCACGACCCAGGCAGATTTATCTTGGCAACGACCTGAAGGAGTATATTCCAATTGATCAACGAGGTTGAGATTCTATCGGCTTAAGCTGGCGATCTAGCTTCCAGGATCGCGTGTGTACACCTCCCAGATGCATATTTTGTTAAGAGGTGAAGAAGGTGCTTAGATATTTGGTGGGATTGGTCCCAAATTTCCTAAACGCCCTTCGCCAGGCATAGATTGCTGGCATTTGGCTAAATGTCTGATCTTTGTATGTTGACAGCGGCTGATTCTGTTCTGAATGATAGCTGTTTGAAAACTCCTGAGGCATCGAATCGTTAACCAAGTCCAAGGCTACAATTACGCCACCTACTAATGATGGGAAATCATTCAATATTTGGGGTGGTATTGAAAATGTTTTTCCAAGAGATGGTAATCCCCCACTAGAAATTTGCGCCAACCGTGAAATGTATCAGGCGGAATAATCAACTAAAAGAGGAGAAATTGAAGAAACCAGGGCTTTGGCTAGATTAAATTTTCTACAATTGATAAGGAAACGACCCTAACTGCAGCCTTACCTGGCAGATCAGCCGAGGAGATGAACGTATTCTTGCAGCTTTCGCTGGGTAATCTTTATATACTGATCCCTAAGAATTTCTTCCATTTCCTCTTGCGGCAGGCGAAAACTTAAAATTGCCAGGGCATCTTCAGGGGACCGGCCATAGGCCAGCTTCTTCTTACCATTTTTCATCTCAAAAAGATACATGTAATGGGGATTGCTGAAGCTGCTCATCATCAAGCCTTTGTCAGTGTATCAAGATATGATTTTTCTTCCGTTTGAGACGGCGTCGTCACACCTTTATTTACCTCGTGGTCGTACTGTCCAGCGAGCAGGTCGCGGTAAAATTGATAATCGATCCCTTTTACCTTTTCATCATCTGGAAAACGATGATAATTTTCCTTGGTCATCATGCTCCTACCTTCAGCAATAAGCTGATGGCCTAACGCTGATCCAGGATAAGGAGCATAGAACGCAATCGAAGGCATTACCCGCCGCATCCTCTTTAACATACGCATAGTCTTAAAGGCATCCTCCCGGGTTTCACCCGGGATACCAAGCATGATATTTGACCAGAATATTGGAGGCTCTTGTCCATTGGCTTCCATTTCATCCCCTATCTGGTCGAGTAGTTGAATAGCGAAGTCATTGTCTTCTTCGGTGCATTCTTTATTGAGAATTCGCAATACACGGTCGCTTCCAGACTCAAAGCCAATGGAAACCATGTGCCAGTTAGTCTCTTTTACAAGGGCTTCAAACAGTTCAGGCCATTGGCGAACAGTATCAGATCTGGCAGCTGCCCAATAAGACCAGGTCTTATTAGCCTTGCGTGGATATTTCTCTATCCATTCCTCAAGCCAGCTTGGATTTTGAAAGAACATCGAATCATGGATGACGACTGAACCCACAGGGCCAAACTTTTCGTCGAGGTAATTTAATTCATCAATCACCATGTCAACCGGCCGGCGACCCATATTGGGAATATAGGAATTTTCATTGCAGAAGACACATTGCCAAGGACAGACCCTGCTTGTCAAAATGGTAGCAACGGGGGCGGGTCCCCAACCACATTCAGGTTCAAGGGGCCAATTAAACGTCTTGCGAAGTTTCCTGCTCGCTGGCTTGGGCCAGAGCGTTCGGTCAATCATCGGCCATTCAGCCATTGACCTGCTTCGCGTTCCAGCAACAATTCTCGGGAATGATTCAGGATCTTTTACCAGGTCAACAATTATGTTTTCTCCCGGTCCCTGGCAGATATGGTCCAATTCCTCAACGGCCGCCATTTCATCAAGAGCGACTGTTGCATGCATTCCGCCAGTTAATATATTTCCTGTGGGATTAATTTCTTTAAATAGCTTTGCGGCCTTGTAGGCAGGTGGAAAAGTATAACTTCGCACGTTCATGATCATCGTGCGATAGCCCTGAAGTTGATGGACGAGTTGATCCCAGGAAGCTACTGCTCGCGTAGATAAAATATCTGTATTTATGCCATTTTGACTAAGAATCGTCCGAAGTATACCCAGGCCATGATCTTGCCACTGTTCATGAGGGCCGCTGGGATTTACGAGATCCCCCAGATCGCCAAGATCCAGCCAGACAATGTCTGAAGTTCGGGCATGCTTATCTGAAAATGGCCACAATTTTGCAATCAACCTTTTCAACTTCCCTTTGGCACACTACGGGCAGCTTCTTGAGTTTCAAGTTTTGAAAAGGCCCTCCGAGTGCTCCTAAAAAAATACTAGATAGGCTGTCTCCCGAGAAAGCCGGTATGTAATTCATGATAATGACCAACATTCGGCTCCCCATATTTCCAACAGAGGTAAACCTCTCTACCATCTCTAATCGATAGAAAATCAACCAATCCGGCGTTGACATCCTTGATAAGGCAGCCGTGGGATCGAATTTCTATTAGATACTTCTCGATTGCAATAAATTCGTTAACCATTTGAGATGCAATAGGACTTCCGAAATCGCTGTTGTTTGCATCTAGCATTGATCTACACTCTCGCCGACCTTTTATTACCTTGGACCGGCGTTTTATAAGACCAGCCATCAGAGGTTCTATGTCTGGCAAAAGTTCGTTTGCTTGTTCGATGGTGAAGAATTTAACAGTCAAGGGTACTTTACAAACAAAACGGGACGTCCATAAGATTAGACGCCCCGTTAATAAAGATCGAATTAAGTTAAAAAATCAGCAGCTGCCACAACCGCCACCGCTGTATCCGGCCTCGCTACTAGGGGCACCGGCGCTGCTGGCTGTCTTAAATGAATTGCCGCAGCCGCAGGAGGAGACAGCATTTGGATTGTCGATTCGGAAACCACCACCCATCAAACTATCTTCATAGTCAACCACCGACCCGCTGAGGTACATCATGCTTGTTGGATCAACGAAAATCTTTACATCTTCTGAACTGATAACATGATCCGTTGGTCTTGATTCAGGTTCCAGGGCCATTCCGTATTGCATTCCCGAACAGCCACCTCCAGAAACAAATATCCGCAATCCGTAATCTGGAACTTCTTTCTTAGTTAGCAGATTACGTACCATTTCTGCTGCCGAATTTGTTATTTTTATGGAATCAGTCATCTCTAGAGTTGTCATCTTCAACAGGTCCTCTTTTACTCGCAGGTCTGATATAAAATCGAGAAAGATATCTGGCAAATTTTAACAACGATTGACCTCAATGTCAATTTTTATCAAATTTTTCTTATTAATTAGTAGCAAACAAAGAGGGATGAGATGAACGCCCTATCTGGATCGATATCTTGCCTGCTTCGCAAGGAATCTAAGCTAAGATGTATACAGAAAAAGCTCTGGTTGTCTAGGGCTGGCGCACAAGCTAAAATTCCACCTGCTTCATTGACTCTTGCATTTAACTGAGCTCAAGTGAATCACCGCGAATTTTTTGGCTGTCCGGTAGGAAGGGTTGTTATGTTGAAGGATCATAATTGTGGTGAATTAAGAATAAAGGATGCTGGTAAAACAGTTACCTTAGCTGGATGGGTGAACCGACGCAGGGATATGGGCGGAGTTATTTTTGTTGATCTTCGTGACAGGGATGGTATTACCCAGGTAGTTGTAGATGCAAGCCAATCAGAAGATGCCTTCAAGGTTGCAGAATCAATTCGTCCAGAATTTGTTATTCAGGTAAAAGGAACAGTATCTCAACGACCCAAAGGGCAGGAAAACCCAAAGATGGAGACAGGCGAGGTCGAGGTATTGACCGATGGCCTTCTCGTCCTAAATCCGGCTAAAACATTACCGATCCCAATAGATCAGTCGTCCGCGGTAGATGAAGCCTTGAGATTGCGTTTTCGATATTTGGATTTAAGGCGAAAGCGATTGCAGAGAAACATGGAAATTCGCCACAATGCCATTAAATATATCCGAGATTTTCTAGATGAAAGAGGCTTCCTTGAAATTGAAACACCTATATTATTTAAGAGCACCCCTGAAGGAGCCAGGGATTTCCTTGTTCCCAGCCGTCTTCACCCTGGAAAGTTTTATGCCTTACCTCAGAGTCCCCAACAGCTAAAGCAGCTGCTCATGGTTGCCGGCTATGAAAGGTATTTTCAAATAGCCCGCTGTTTCCGTGATGAAGATCAGCGGGCCGATCGCCAGCCTGAATTTACCCAGCTGGATTTGGAAATGAGCTTCGTTGGCCGGGATGATATCCTTAATCTCACCGAAGAACTTATGATCGGCATGGTTAGAATCGCCAGCGACGTGCCCTTGGCCTATGATTCCTTTCCCAGGTTAAGTTACAGGGAGGCAATGGACCGCTTTGGAACAGACAGACCAGATCTTCGCTTCCCTATGGAATTGATCGACCTTTCAGACATTGCTGGAAAGAGCGCTTTTAGGGTATTTACCGAGAATGTTGCCAAAGGAAAACCCGTGCGATGTGTCAGAGCTCCCGGCTGTGGTGGTTATAGTAGGCGGCAAATTTCCGAACTCGAAGATCTAGCCAAAGAAGCTGGCGCCCAAGGGTTGGCCTGGATGGCTATCGATCCCGAGGATGGGGAAATTCGCGGATTTATCACCAAATTCTTTTCAACAGATCAATTAATTGAGATCACTGATCGAACGAAAGCCGAACCCGGTGATCTGCTCCTTTTTGCCAGCGATGAAATAGAAGTCGTCAATGCAGTCCTGGGAGCTTTGCGTGAGGAGATGGGAAAGCGTCTGGGTTACAAAGAAAAAAATGAATTAGCCTTTGTTTGGATAGTTGATTTTCCTCTCTTTGAAGCCGAACTGGAAGATGGCCATTATGCTCCAAGTCACCATATGTTCACTTCGCCTAAAAGGGAATATATTCCCTTATTGGATGAGGATCCAAGCCAGGTGTTAAGCGAACAGTATGACCTGGTTTGCAACGGCTATGAAGTCGGCGGCGGCAGCATTCGAATTCACGAGCGCGAACTGCAACAGAAGGTTATGAGCTTAATCGGTCTGTCGATAGAAGAAGCACGAGAGCAATTTGGCCACCTGTTAGACGCATTTGAATATGGCACACCCCCCCATGGTGGCATTGCGCCAGGGGTGGATCGCCTGGTAATGTTGATGGCAGGCGAACCCAATATCCGGGAAGTTATTGCTTTTCCTAAAAGTCAAAATGCATCGGATCTGATGGCAGAATCGCCTTCAGAGGTCAGTAAGGAACAATTGGATATATTAAAGATCGCTTTGATAAGAGATTAAATCTAACAGTCAGGTCCATCCGCTTAAGCAGGGGAAACAAATAGAGAATCAGGAGAAATAACAATGAATAAACAGACACGGTGGATAATATTATTTGTAACGCTTCTACTGGTTGCAGGTCTGGCATGCCAGACTTTAGCGGGTATTGGAGAACCAGAAGAAAGTGTGGAACAGTTACCGTCCAGCACTATTAGCGAAGATGTGGAAGTACCTAAGGAACCGACCGTTGAAACTTCGGAGCCTGTTGATGAACCTATAGACGCCGAAGATTCCCCTACTGAAGCACCGCCTGTGATTGAAGATGCAGCAGGCGATGAGGGCGAAGATGGAGATACAGATGCAGGGGACGGCCAATCCCTGACGCTGAATCAGGATAATAATTTTGGCGTGCCTGCTGACGCGCAGTCATATCGAATAGCCTTTTCGATGGAAATAAGCGCCTCTGAAGGTGACGAGGAAATTCAGGTTATGAACATAGTTGGCGAAGGAGCTGTGTCCAATAACCCTCCAGCATCTTCTTTTGATTTTCAGGTCTTAGGAGCTGAAGGTGTAGATGCCATGACAGAAGTGAGTATGGTCCAAATCGAGGATTCCACCTACATTGTTTCACCCATTGGTGGATGCGTCTCAGGTCAATTCGGCCAAGATCTTTTCGATTTTAATGAATTCACCGATGGCGCTAATTTCGTTGGAGGCGTTAGTGATGCTCGCCTGGTGGAGCGGAATGTTGAAATAAATGGTGTTAACACAGACCATTATTCATTTAGCCAGGGTGATTTGGATGGTTCGGGTGCCATAAACGAATCGTTCGAGAACTTTCAAGGCGATCTTTACCTATCGGATGAGGGATATCTTGTCCGGATAGCCATCTCTGGTGAAGGTTCAGCCGGACTTGCTGACCTGGCTGGCGCAGCAGGGGGAATTGTGAAATACCAGCTGGATTACTTTGATGTGGGTGAACCCGTGGAAATTACGGTGCCTGAAGGCTGTGATTCTGCCGGCGATTCTGAACTGCCCATAGTTTCAGATGCAACCGATCTTTTCTCTGCAGCAGGATTTACAACCTATTTGACCAAGCTTGATTTCGACGAGATCGTCAATTTTTACAAGATTGAGATGGAAGCTGATGGCTGGTCCCTAGATCTTGAATCTATCTTCGAAAATACGGCAACTCTCAGTTTTGAGCGGGATGGTTCGATTGTCACCTTAATTGTCGCTGAAGATTTGAATTCCGATTCTTTCACAGTACTGCTTACGGAGCAGTAGGTAGGAGATCAACTATTCAACCTCATGGCCATTTACCATCCACATTATCATAGGACCACATTTGCGCCGTCCTGCTGACCTCATACAAGTAGGGAAATGTTGAAAATCTTGCTTAAACATTATCCTAATAGAATTACATCAAATTGGGCAGTGGCGATATAATCAGTTTATAGAGTATTCTTCATGGAAAATCGCCTTTTCTGGACGTCAAATTGGGGCGAACTTTGATAATGAAGATGCTTTGCAAATATTAATCCAAAGATCTCCGAGATCGTGGGGTTTACATAATAATGTTGGAGGATCAAGAATGAACAAATACTTTAGTTTTCTGGCAGGAATCATATGTGGCGCTATTGTGGGGGCAGGGGCAGCGTTGCTTTTTGCGCCAGAATCAGGTCAGGAATTAAGGGCGGATATGGTCTCTCGATGGGAAGATGCATTGCGCGAAGCCCGGCAAGCTATGGAACAGACCAGGAGCGATCTGCAAGCCCAATTCGAGCAGATGCAGAAAGGTACATATAAGGAACCTTCCGAGGAATCAGAATAGGCGACTAATTATTGGCCGATAGATTCAACAGCGATCCAGTAATTGGCTGCTTCCGTCGAAAAAGGAGCAAGGGCGCTAATAACCAGAACAGCGCCCTTTTCCCCAAGATCTAGAGTCCAAGACCCGCTATTATATTCATCAAGGGACAATGGGCTGATTGTGGGATGTGTATCATCCCGGATGATGTTAAGCGACCATCCCTGGGGGATACGCCATCCTGTTTGCACGAATCCAGAAGAGGCATAGGCATCAGGACTCGTTTCGACGTCATCAATAAATCCAAGTTCCGGTACAGCAACATCGTCTATTGCCAACCCAACCCCAGGAATAGCAGAATCAGTAATTAGGTCGAACCGAACGCGGATAATATCGCCTGTGTATTGATCTAACGAAATCGACTCGAACACCCATCCATTGCTTTGACCCGTCTCTTGACTGCTGCGTCCAGAGAGACCGGGTCCAAATTCCCCTATGAGGGCATGTTCTGGATCTTGAAGCTCCCAGCTAACGCCGCCATCGGTAGAAACGCTTATATAAGCAAAATCGTACTCTCGTTCCAAATCGTACCACGCCCAAAATTCAAGGTTGGCATAGGCTACTTCTGATAGGTCAAATTCATATATGAGATAGGCGTCCAGATCATCTGTTGCTGAGGCGAACCACATTTGCTGACCGCTGTGGGGTGCAGCATTGATTAATTCGGTTCCAATATCGCCGACAAAGGAGATGTTTATCGTATCTCTCAGGTTCAACCTAATATACTCGGCAGAAAACTGCTCAATCTGATCGACCTTCTCAGTTGGTGCGGAGTCTATCTCAAATGAATGAACAGGACGGATTAACTCGATAGAGCTGTAGGAATATTGTCCCTTTTGCTCATTGTTTTCAAGGTAATTAGCTACAGTCCAGCTGCCAAAGAATTCAATCAAGTTAGTTTCGGGTAAGTACTTTTCCAGTATTAATGAGATGGAAGCGATGCCGTTTCTAGAGGATTGGGCAAGCTCAGATATTGCTTGAGCACCGAGCCTTTCCCATAGGTAAACAGAAAACAAGTAAGCCGCACCATAATGAGCATAACGAATTTCTTCATCATCATAGTCCCAAACATTGAGTTGAATATTTGGATTAGCCGCGTAGTCACTTAAGGTATCGACTGTATTAAATTCCAATAAAAGCTCTGACAATTGAGACAGGCCCTCGTTTAACCAGGCCGTCTCATTGGGGTCATTGTTCCATTGGATTAGATGCTGCACCTCATGAGTAAGTGTGGCAAAATAGATATCACTGCCAAGAGAAAGTGCATCCATGTTTAGATAGACAATCTCCTGTTCGTTCGAGGCATCGTTTATTGATGATGGATATTCATCTCCACTGTCAAAATATCCCAACTCATCGTCATCGACAAAGTTAGCGAGATGCAAAATTGAAAATCGTGGGTCGTTATCCATTCCTGGCCGCCATTCAATACCCCAAAGATCAGTTAACTTGGAATAGTAATCTTCTTCAAACCGCATTGATGCTTCTAAAACCTCGTCTCGATCAACAACGAGTGAGGATTCAAACCAAAAATAGGCGTGGGTTGAGATCGCCATCAAAGTAGCTTCGGTTTTTCCCTGATCGGTCCAAAAGTTATAGCTGTCGCCAATCTCGAATTCACCATGGTTAACAGTTCTCTCTTCGATATCCTTAACGCCAAATCGTTTGGCTACCTCAAAATAATCTCTAGCAGGATAATCTGCCGAAAGTAATGCTTCCAAATGACCTTCGGCATTAGAATTAAGAGGTTCCCGATCTATCAAATCTGGCGGATTTAATTTTGTCAGCCGCTCAGTGGACTGATCGCGAGGGAATGAGGAATCAGGATTGGATTGAGTTGCCCCTAACGGGTCTCCTGGCTCATCGATGGAATCAGGCACGGCCGATGCGATAGATAGACCCGGCGATACCAGGGTTGAAAGATAAGAGGTCTCAGGTTGAACCAGGGCCAATGGGTCTTCTACTGGGTTCTGGTTCGAGCGCGATAAGAGCACGAGGAACAAGGCAGCCCCTGTTCCAAAAATGAAGAGACAACTCAGAACGAGGGCCAGGAAGCAACTGGCCAACAGCCATATCCACTTTTTTGAGTGGATTCTTTTTTGGTCATTCAAAAGATTATTGTTCATCTGTCTCTGCGTGCTTTTTATCTGATCCCGATAATCCCAGAAAGCGTGAAAAAGTGCCACAATCTCTATACCAATCAACCAGAGAATTCACCGCATCGAGTGCCAAAATACTTTTTGAATAAATCACGAGGTTGGTTAATTATGTAAAATTATATGTTGCCAGATCAGATCTGTCTGTAGTATCTGTGTGTATGAAGCACATTTGTGAAAGATTGACAATAAACTAAAGAACTGGACAATTGTCAAATTCTTGCGGCTGCTGGAACAGGCGTTTCAAAAAAGTATTGTAAATTGGCCCGCAACCGCGACCGCAGATTAGGGTTATATCCTTGAGGAGGAATCCATCAATTTCTGCCTCCTGCTGTTTACATGGGAGGCAGGGGTTTGAGGGACATCTAAGAGCGCTATGAAGTATGCACATATTGTTGGCTGGGGCAGTTTTTTACCTGACCGGATATTGACAAACGATGAGATAGCTGAAACTGTCGATACTTCGGATGAATGGATAGTTACTCGAACTGGGGTTAAAGAGAGACGAATAGCCGGTTCAAAAGAGACAACCGCAACTATGGCCTTTGAGGCTGCCGCCAGGGCCTTAGCTGTGGCTGACTTGCACCCTTCTCAGGTAGAGCTAATAATAGTTGCCACCTCTACGCCTGAGTACATATTCCCAACCACAGCCTGCCGGGTCCAGGATTACCTGGGGGCGACCAGAGCTGGCGCTTTTGATCTAGGCGCCGCATGCTCAGGTTTCGTCTATGCTCTTGACATGGCGACCCAGGCCATCGCCACCGAATCGGTTCGAAACGCAATCGTCATTGGTACGGAGACGCTATCGCGAGTAATTGATTGGACAGATCGAGAGACCTGTATCCTGTTCGGAGACGGGGCAGGGGCAGTTGTGCTAAAGGGCTCGAGCATTCCTGGCGGAATCATGGCCTCCTCACTGCGATCTGATGGATCCGGGGGCAACCTCCTAAATCTCAGAGCTGCCTACCATAGCGCGATTCCTGCCTTAGGTAGTGAATATTTCCCCAATGGACAGGAAAAGAACACGATAAGAATGTCAGGCCGGCAGGTCTTTCGTTTCGCCACACAGGTTGTTAGCGAAATCATCCTTGATGTTCTCGATAAAGCCGAACTAACAATAGATGATGTAGATCTTATCGTGCCGCACCAGGCTAACGGCCGTATCATAGATTCGGCCGCCAAAAAATTGAAGGTTTCGAAAGAGCTCTTCTATACCAATATAGAGAGAGCCGGTAATACCTCTGCTGCTTCGATTCCCATTGCCTTATCAGAGGCAGTAGGTGAAGGATTACTTAAGCCTGATGATAATGTTGTTTTCGTTGGTTTTGGCGGCGGTTTGACCTGGGCAGCATCGGTTGTCAAGTGGGATGTAACACCGCTGGAAATCTCTATGGTGGATAGGGAATGGAAAAGAGCTCGCTACATCGCAGCCCGCGGCCGGTCCAGACTGCGCAAGTTCGGCAGGAAGATTGGAGCTCGCATAATGGGCTCCCCCACACCTGGAGCGCGACTAAAGGATGCCGACCGCGAGTAAAAGTAAGGCTATCTGACTCGCCCCCTTATTCATTCTTAAGAAATCTGGCAATCTCCTTGAGCAGTTCAGCCTCGCTAATTGGGCCCTCTGAGTGATATCTTTCATTAATTACAAGGTGGGGTAAATAATTGACCGAGTACCTGGTATAAGCTTCCTGAAAGGCATCACCCATAATCAGATAGCTTTTAAGAAAAGGGCTGATGACAGCAAAGTTAAAGATGATCTGGGCCGTTAATGGTCCAATCTCGTCATCCGCATTTGTAATTAGCTCTAAGGAGATGGGTTCATTTAACTGGGCAAGCTGGATCCGGCTCATCGCTTCAGAGGTCATACCTTGAAATGCGGCCGATTGGATTGCAGTGATAAGGGATGTCATCTGGTATCCAACTGGCAAGCCAATAATGCGAATTCCATAATCCACGGGCCTCTGATCCTTGAGACCCATCACCCCAAATACCGGGTAGAAGTTGTAATTAATCCGCCGAGGGTAAATTTTATAATCGATGGTTTTAAAATTTTCGCCTAGTAGTGCAACAAGCCGGTGAGCTTCTATCTCGTCCTTTGTCCCATTTTCGTCACACCACAAGTGCAGTCGAATAGGATTGGGGAGATGATCGAATATCGCTGGAAGCTGATCCCAGCTATGATCATCAAATGGGATTTTATTTTTTGTCATTAGGTAATCTTCACCCCCTGAACAATAATCTGCCGGATTATATAAATAGAGGCGCTGTGATTAATTATTCAATTTATTACCACTTTCGCATTGTGGGCAGGATTTCATTCAATAACAGCCACACCGGCCTTTTAAGCTATCATCCGAGATGTCTTGGGCCAAGGGGCTTTTGATGGTCTATACCGGCTGGCATACAAAATAACAGCATTTGTTACCTTTATTCCAGTTATCACTATTGGCGCTACAATGCTGCCGGAAAAGATCGCAAGGCGTTTTAATTGGCCATTAAATCTGGCTTTTTTATCATTCAAGGGCTTGGAGCCATAGGATTGCCCGCCAGCCTGCTGCAAACCGACTTGCTCTGATTCGCCGGATGAAAACTTAGGCGTCGGGGCTATAACGGCGGCGCCACTCGTAAAGTTTGTTTATCGCCTCCAGAGGCGTCATCGTACTTACGTCGAGAGATTCCAGCTCCTCCAGAATCGGGCTGGCTTCGGGAAAGAGGGCCATCTGCTGGATGATTTTTAAGTGACTGGGTTTGACGGCCGCAGTCGGAGCATGTTTTTCAAGATCGACAAGAATTTCGTTGGCCCGGTTGATCACTTCCCGGGGTAATCCAGCCAATTGAGCGACGTGAATACCGTAGCTCTTATCGGCCGCCCCAGGAACTATTTGGTGCAAAAAAACCACCTGGTCGCCTTCCTCTGCTACGTCGATATTGTAATTCGCTACCATGGGCAGTAGTTCCGCTAAACCTGTTAATTCGTGATAATGAGTGGCGAAGAGGGTACGAGGTTTAAGTCGTGGATGATTATGAAGAAACTCCACGATCGCCCAGGCGATGGATAAGCCGTCATAGGTGCTGGTGCCGCGGCCGATCTCATCGAGGATGAGCAAAGACCGGTTTGTAGCATGGTTCAGGATATCTGCTGCCTCTACCATCTCTACCATAAAAGTTGATCGACCCGCGTGCAGCTCGTCGTGGGCGCCGATTCGAGTAAATATCCGATCGGTCAAACCTATATGAGCTTTATCAGCGGGTACAAAACTGCCTATTTGAGCCATCAAAGTGATTAGGGCAACCTGGCGAAGATAAGTGCTCTTTCCGGACATATTCGGTCCAGTGATGATCTGAATTCGTTCGCGTTCATCCAGATTGGAGTCATTCGGCACAAAACGCTTTAAGTCAGGCGCGCGTTCAACTACAGGATGTCTGCCTGCAACGATGCGTAAGGTGATATTATCCTGGAGGATTGGCTTGACGTATATATTGGTTGCGGCGACTTCGGCTAGCGCGGCCGCCACATCGAGCCTTGCAATAGCTGTTGCGGTTTTTAGCAATCTACCAGCCGAACTTCCTACCTTCTGGCAAACCCGGGAAAATAAGCGCCGCTCAATAGCTAGAATTCTTTCCTCGGCGTTGAGAATCAAGGTCTCATATTCCTTCAGCTCGGGAGTGATATACCGCTCAGCATTTGTTAAGGTCTGCTTGCGAATATAATCATCCGGAACCAACGCCGTGTTAGCTTTAGTTACCTCGATGTAATAGCCAAAAACCTTGTTAAAGCCTACCTTTAGGGTGTTTATTTTTGTTCTTTCCCTCTCCCTGGGCTCAAGTTCAGCCACCCACTTGCGGGCGTGTGCCGAGGAGTTCACTACGCCGTCTAGCTCAGGCGAATAACCAACATTTATCACGCCGAGCTTATTTAGATTAGCCGGAGCATCAACGGCAATAGCTTCCTTGATTAGACCGGCAATTTCAGGGCAGGGATCTAGGGATTCAGCCAGCGGCCGCAGAGGATCTCTAGAAGAAAGAACCGGTTCTTTACTTGAAGGTTTTCCAGCATCTTTTTCAAAGATAGGACCAGGTTGAATGATAATCTCAGTCAATGGGGCGATCAGATCGAGGATCAGTCCTATATTTTCCAAATCCCTGGGAGAAGCGATCCCGCTAATGGTACGGTTCGCAAGGCGTTCTAAATC
>BTQB01000036.1:0-13443 GCA_036985655.1 Anaerolineae bacterium
GTCGCTACTATAGGGTTCCTTTAAACAAGCTTGTTATCACATATGATGAGATCGATTTGCCCTTTGGCGCCGTCCGTATAAGGGCGAGTGGTGGCTCAGGTGGCCACAATGGTATGAAGTCGATTATTGAACATTTAGGACCAGATTTTCCCAGGATACGTATCGGCATCGGCCGGCCAACTGGTCGAATGGATCCTGCAGCCTACGTGCTTCAGAATTTCTCAAAGGAAGAAAGAGAGGTTGTTGGCGGAATCGTGGATCGAACGGTTGATGCCATAGAACTTTTTTTACGTGAAGGAATAAATTCAGCAATGAACATGTACAATCAAATTCCTGAAGAAGAATGAACCTCGTTTCTGGAATCCCACATTATGTCGAGTGAATTGAGTCTTTTATGAATCTTTCCGGGCTTTTAAGCGCCTTTGATAAGGCCCCTGAATACAGTCAGTTAAGAAACGCTCTTTCTTTGAACAAGACGAGACAGTCTTTAGACCTGCCCGACAGCGCCCGCCCAGCCTTGGTGGCTAAGATTTTTCTTGACCATTTGTCACCCATCTTAATGCTTACTGGGCGGATAGAGTCTGTACCAAGGTGGCAGGAGTCATTAAGAAGCTGGCTGCCTGAAGAGTACTCAATTTTCAGGTTTCCCGAACCTACGCCGCTTCCTTTTGAACGAGGACCCTGGAGTGACAGGTCTCGATTCGGCCGCCTCGATGTGTTGCGAAGGTTGGTTGAAAGCGATCACTTGCATTTTCAAGATGAAAAACAACCATTCTTGATAGTGGCCTCTGCCCGGGCATTGTTGCACAAGACCTTACCTAAGAGGCGTTTTACTTCTGTAACAAGGGTATTGAAAACGGGTCAATTGGTTGATCTAGACACGCTGATAAAGAAGTGGTTATCAATTGGCTATGAATCAGTAAGTGTTGTTGATCGCCAGGGCCAATTCAGTAAGCGGGGTGGAATCTTAGATATATTCCCTGTGGGATCAGTTTTACCCCAACGTATCGAGCTGTTCGGAGATGAAATCGATACTATTCGCCCTTTTGATCCGGCGACGCAGCGATCATCTGGAGTTGATAGTTCAAGTGAAAATTACATCGTTATTCCACCCGCTAGAGAACTGCTGCCCGAAGATGCAATTAGAATTGGTGAAGATCTTAGTAAACAAACTGCTCGCCTGGCGAATGATATCCCTACCTGGCGGGATGACATTGATGAATTGAGGAGCGGGCGCATAGGCGAACATTTGGAATATTACTTGGCCATGGCCTATGCGGATCCTTCATCAATATTGGACTATCTCCCGGACAACACAATCATCGTCGTTGATGATCTGGATGAACTCAAACGAGGATCGCTTGAACTACACCTGCATGCGAGTCAGGTAGCTAACGAGCAAGATGGATTACCAAATGGATACCATCACCCCCTATTTCCCTGGGAGCAGATATCTCATTTACTCAAAAATCGCAGTTTTCTTAATCTTGGCTCGCAACCAGCAAAGAAACTGACTTCTAATGTGGGTATAAATCGGCTGTTCAGAGAGGGTCCGCGTTTTGGCGGACAGGTGCGCCCTTTTGTCAGGCACTTACAGATCGCAGAGTCATCGAAAGATAGAACAGTAATAGTTAGCCAGCAAGCTCAAAGATTAGCAGAATTGTGGCAGGAGAATAGAAGGCATTTTTCGGACGTTGAAGAATCAGGTTTGGTTCGCGTGAATGATTCTCAGACCTCCTTGCTTCGAGAAGGCCAGATTTCATTTGTACAAGGAAGTTTATCAAGCGGATTCGTTCTGCAAATTGAGGAGGAGTCTTCCAAAAGGGATAATGGATCCTCGCTAACCATAAACTTGATGACCGATGGTGAGATCTTTGGTTGGAGCCGACCGGCTCCAAAGCGGAGAATTGCCCCTAGACCTGTTGCCCCTGAATCTTTTTACGCTGACATTAAGCCGGGTGACTTCGTCGTACATCTCGATTTTGGAATTGGTCGTTTCCACAGGCTAGTAATTCGTTCAATCGGCCGAACAGAGCGAGAGTACCTTAAGGTCGACTATTCACACGGGGATGTTCTATATGTTCCTGTCCATCATGCCGATCGACTGAGCCGATGGATTGGACCAGATGACCGCATCCCGACGATGCACAGGTTGGGCAATAAGAAATGGCAAAATACAAAGCAAAAGGCTAGGGAAGCAGTTGACGAGTTAGCAGCGGATTTATTAGATCTATACGCTGCGAGAGAAACAGTCGCTGGTCACGCCTTTTCTGGCGACACCCATTGGCAGAGAGAGCTGGAAGCGAGTTTTCCATACATTGAAACTGAGGATCAACTGCTGGCGATCTCGGATGTCAAAGACGATATGGAACGACCTTATCCCATGGATCGCCTTATTTGCGGCGATGTTGGGTACGGAAAAACCGAAGTAGCTTTACGTGCTGCCTTCAAAGCGGTAATGGACGGCAAGCAGGTTGCCATGTTGGTTCCAACGACTGTATTAGCCCAACAGCACTTCACAACCTTCCGAGAAAGATTAAAACCATTTCCTGTTATCGTTGAAATGCTCTCGAGGTTCAGAACGCCAGCACAGCAGGAAAATATCATTAAGCGATTAAAAAATGGCCAGGTTGATATCGTTATTGGTACTCATCGATTGCTATCTGACGATGTCGCATTTAAAGATCTTGGCCTGCTGTTCATTGACGAAGAACAGCGATTTGGAGTTGCCCATAAAGAGAAGCTAAAGCAATTTCGAACCGAAGTGGATGTGCTGACAATGACCGCAACGCCTATTCCCCGAACCCTTTACATGGGTTTAACCGGTGTACGAGATATCAGTCAAATAGATACTGCTCCGGCTGATAGATTGCCAGTCCAAAACTATATCGGCGAATCAGACGACACTATTATTCGAAGGGCCATAATTCGAGAGCTAGATAGGGGTGGGCAGGTTTTCTACGTCCATAATCGGGTGCAGAGCATCGATAACATGAGACTCAAACTCGCCCAGCTTGTGCCAGAAGCGACCATTGCTGTCGGCCATGGCCAGATGAACGAAAGAGAGTTAGAAGAGGTCATGATTCGCTTTGTAGAAGGTGAAATTGATATCCTTCTGAGCACATCAATCATCGAGAGCGGATTAGATATTCCTAATGCTAATACGCTGATAGTCGATCGCGCTGATCAGTTTGGTTTAGCCCAACTTTACCAGTTAAGAGGGCGAGTCGGCCGAGGCGTTCGAAGAGCCAATGCTTATTTTCTGCACCCACCTTGGAACCAGCTGACTAATGATGCAAAATCGCGACTTGAAGTAATCGCCTCCCGGACTGAATTAGGTGCGGGCTATACCATTGCCATGCGCGATCTTGAAATTCGAGGTGCAGGCGATTTGCTGGGAAGTCGTCAAAGTGGACATATTGCGGCCGTTGGCTTTTACCTTTACACGCGACTTCTGGCCCAATCTGTTAAAAAGCAGAGGTCGGAAAAGAGCAGCGATTCGAAATTGCTCGAGCTGCCAGAAACGGTAACTATTGACCTACCGCTCGCTGCCTATGTTCCTATCGATTATATTCCGGATGCTTCACTCCGTCTGAGGCTGTACCGGAGAATGGCTATTTTATCCGACCTTGAATCGATTGATGATATGGCAGCAGAGCTTGCCGATCGTTTTGGTCCAATTCCTGATCCTGTTGACAACCTGCTTTTCCAATTGCGAATTAAGGTCCTGGCCTTGAGAGCGGGAATCTCGGCGGTAGCGACTGAAAGTGGACAAGTGCAGATTCGCATCCCTGGAGGAGATGGAAATGGTCGCATGCGATTGCAACGCTATCTTGGAAACAATGTCAAGGTAAGTCGAAATTCTATCTGGTTAGCCAAAGGATTATCAACCCACGAATGGCAGGTTATACTAGTCCAAATATTGGAGAAATTTGAGGACTTTGAGCTTGAACATTTCTCAGAAAAGCGAGATCTAGGAAAATAGTGACTGCACTTTCAAGTGAAATTTTTATTCGAGATACCGGTGTTTGCGTGGACTTCAGACTCATTGCTATGTAAAGATAAATGGAGATATAATCTCGCCCATGAGAATCCAGTTCTACGAAGATCCGATTCGAGAGCCGCGGTCGCGTGAAGAGGTGCGGTTCAATCAATTAGGAATTTTTATGTATGAAGACGGTCGTCGCTTTGTAGTTGGATTTGACCTGACTCCCTTCATGGAACGCCCGTCACTCCAGGTGAATGTAACGGATAAGTCTGGGAGAGAGGTGACAAGTTTGACAATAATTGAAGCGGTCCAGACAAATTTCAATCTGACGATGCATTTACCAAAAGACGGAAACAACAATCTGTTCGATGTTTCAGCCCTCCTTTATTATCGAACGATAGATGGTGAGAAGCTCGTTGTCGATAAAATTACCAAAAAATTAGATAGTTCAAGAACTGGGGAACAGTAAATTAGCTATGGCTGCACAATCTTTGATAGGCCAGTCCATCGGGAAATACAAGATCGTGGAAACTCTTGGTAGGGGAGGAATGGCCGAGGTTTATCGTGCATACCAACCCAACCTCGATCGATATGTCGCTATAAAGATAATGCATTCGTTTCTCGCTGACGAAGAGAACTTTCTAACGAGATTTCAGCGAGAAGCGAAATCGATGGCCTCCCTAAATCATAACAACATCGTCGGTGTCTATGATTTTGATGTTCAAGATGGCATCTACTACATCGTCATGGAGTTCGTCAGTGGGGGAACTTTAAAGGGAAAGCTGGAAACATTGGCCGGAAAGGGCGAGAAGATGCCCTTGTCGGATTCGGTGCGAATCATACTGGAAATTGCTGATGCTTTGGCCTACGCGCATTCACGTAAGATGGTTCACCGGGACATTAAGCCTGGTAATATCATGATTGACGAAGATGGCCACGCTGTATTGACGGATTTTGGAATTGCCAAGATTCTCAGCGGCCCATCTTTTACAGCAACTGGAGCGATGATTGGAACCCCGGCTTACATGTCTCCTGAACAGGGGTTGGGCCAGGCTGGAGATGAACGAAGTGACCTTTACGCCCTGGGTGTTCTCTTTTATCAGATGTCAACCGGCCGATTACCCTATGATGCTGACACACCGCTGGCAGTTATTCTTAAGCATGTTAACGAACCAATTCCGGAACCTCAGGTAATAAATGAAGATTTACCGCCTGAATTATCTGCGGTTATTGTAAAGGCAATGGCCAAAGATCCGGCCAAGCGTTATCAATCAGCAGCGGAATTTGCTACTGATCTCCAGAATGTTGCCAAGACCTTAGATCTTGATATTGGAGTTGGAATTAGTTTTGCTTATTTAGCTGACAGAACGACGCCACTACCGCTATCTACCAACGAAACCGTCGTTAAACCGGCCGCCGCTGCAACGGTGTTGGGAGCAGCTCCATCGATACCGTCACCAGCCGACAGCACCCGGCTGGCTACTTCAGGTACGATTGGAAAGACTGAAGTCGCCCGGCCCATTATCCCGCCCAGGATTGAAGAAAAGAAAAGAAGTCCGATTTTGTGGATGATTTTAGGCGCCATAATTTTATTCTTGATAATCGGCGGTTCGATCGGTGGATTTTTGTTGATAGGCGGTAGGAGCGATCCAACTCCGACGGTAGTGGCTGCTGTTTTACCCGAGGATACCGATACACCTAAACCCACTGATACGCCAGAACCAACCAAAGAGCCAGATGCGACCATAGACATTGGAGGGACTGCTGTAGCGGCCGTCGCTGCAACATTAACAGCTGCCCCAACCGAAACATCTCTACCTACCGCTACCATCCTACCAACAGAAACCGCAACGCCTGATATGACAGCCACATTCTTAGCAGGATGCGAGCAACAAATCGAATTAATAAGTTTTCATACCTATTCGAATGTTCGTACAAGCAGTGCGCCAATTGGCGCCACGTTTCCAATGAATCTGGTAATTAAGAACAGCGGGAGTTGTCCTATTGAAGATGAACTCTTTCTGGTCTTCGTTGAGGGCGAGGAGTTTAATCAATCTGGTTCAATTTCTCTAAATGAGTTGGCTCCAGGAGATGAAGCTACTCTAAAATTTAGTTTGGTTGCTCCCAATTCGGCCGGACGATTTGACAGTACCTGGCAGTTTAAGACTTCTGATGGCACACCCTACGGTGAGCCAATATTATTCCAGGTCTTGACATATGTGCCTGCGACACCAACACCGGTCTCAACACCCACACCTGAACTGTCCCCGACACCGGTCAGGGCATTTGGATACAACTGGTTTGTTAGCGGCTGCGTTTATGAAGGTTTGCTTTGGAATTGCAATTTTATTGTTGAGCCTTTTGGCGGAATTGGCCCATATTCCTTCGTTTCTGACGAGGATCCGCCGGCCGATTTTTCTGGGGCAGGGCCGTTTATCCATCCAATCTTGAGACCGCGCTGCTCTGCCTGGGTCCAATCCATAACCGTGATAGATGAAGGTACAGGTCAAACATTCCGCGATCCGATCTTCATTAATCCGGACAATTACTTTGAAGGAGGATGCACCCAAGGGTAGACTGGTCAGAAGGAGGTCAGTGGAGACGTGTTTGCTGAAATTAAGTTAACCTCAATCAGGATTGAGGCGATAACGGCGGATCACCTTGTTCGGGGAGATATACAATCACGGGGTGATATGTTGGTTTATTTAAATGACCGAAATTGGTCGTTCCTCCCAGTTCATAATGGCGAGTTATTTCCGCTGTCTTCGGATCGCCGGATTGGTGCCATGAAACCGTCGACAACAGTCGTAAACAAGAGCAATCTCGAGATATTAAGTGTAATTTCAGAAGAGGACGCCAATAATGTCCACGCGACTTATGCTATAAGGCCGGTTCTCTTTATCATGGGTCATTTTGTGGTTCAGGGTGATCTACATATTAGCGAAGATGCTCCGGACGAGGACATGTTGGATGATATGCACGATTTTTTCGCGGTGACCCATGGATCAATTTTTCCAATCCGATCGGTGGCTTCCGTTCCTACCGAGAGAGTGCCTCTACTTTTTATCAGCAGACTGGCGGTCCAGGTATACCGCGTTCAAGAAGCTGCATAGAGGACACGGTGCCTGGAATAAACGGGACGTTTCCCGGTCCAGGCTTTCGAACGGACTCTAAATATTTACGAGATTACCGGTTCCCCTTTCGCAATTAACCTGTCTAGTTTTGACTTTGTTTGTCGCCAGGTGACTTTTGTTATCCCGAGCTGGTCGATAAGCTTATCGTGATCGATTCCTTCTCGATATTTGCGAAGAGCATAAATCCAGCGAAGATTTTCAAAAGAAAGACTCCCTTTGGGTAATCCAGCCTGTTCGCTGATATCGGTAAGAATATACTCCAGGTTTCGGGCAGTACAGGTGAACAGCTTATCGCTAGGCTGGTATTCATCCATATAACGATCGAGTAGAGTTATCCATTCTGGATCCAGGGACATCTTCCGTTCTTTATAGCGTTTTTTTGGATTCTTGTAACGAACAAAGAGATAGGGAGCATCGGGATTAACCCGATTAATATGATTTAAGACGAGCGACATCGCTTCCATTTTTTTTATGCCAGTATTCAACAAGAGAGTAAGAAGCAATCTTGGCCTGCTGTCCCCTTCTTCCTTCTCATTCCCTTCCAAGATCTCCTCGGATATTGACAGCGCTTCTTCAATGTCCTCATCACCGGGTAAATCAGGGAGCGGACTGGTAACCGAAACTTGAATAATATCTAAAGACGGATTAGATAGTAAATATTCTTTAGCCAGCCATCCGAAGAAAACTTTCAAAGTGGTTACACGCCGGGCATAAGATTTTTGGCTGCAGGGAACATTTCGTTCATAAAGAAGCCAATTCAGGAAATCATTAAGTTCTTTCGTACCAATATCGCCAACGGGTTGGCCACCTCCAAGATATTCCCCAAGCAAGTGCATGTCACTAAGGAAGGCTCTTCTTGTATTCTCGGTAAATTCTTTATCTTCCATCATATAGATATCAAAAGGACCTAGTGTGGCCTTTAAAGAAGAATCTCGGCTTACATCGCCTGGGAACAAGCTGGATTGAGCAAAAGCCTTGTCGTTCATTAATCCCTCTAACAATTTCGCATAGTTATATCAATTGTTAGTATATCATACTATGATATTTATTGTCGGAAAGGAATGAGAGAACGGAGGTCTACAAGGGTAGTTAGAAGGATGGCAATTAAATAACGAAGCCTTTTGAAAAACATCCTGCTGCTGAGTTCCTTGGGCTTGTCTCCTCTTTCAACAGCAGGGTTGAGATAAGGACCTTGAGCTTTATAAGGACCAACCCTTTGCTTAATATCTCTCCTGGAGAGCAGATACAATAAATGATTAATAAACTTTGTGAACCCCCTATCCAGATAGATAGTCCGCCGGCCGCGTCTCCGAGCGATAACTCGGCCGATCAACTTATCTGAGAAAATGGGAGGATCCAACTTCTCCAGACGGTCACCCTTTGTCACAAGGATCGGCATTTCCTGACTGGAATCAAACCCCTGGAATCGGTGGGCCAGTAATCCATCCCGGGTTTCAAGAACAACTATTTCTCCAGGTAAAAGATCTTGAACTGATGCAGGGGCCAATTGTATATCGTCTCCCACTTTAAGGAGTGGTACCATGCTGTTGCTGCTAACCGTGACGAATGGCCTCTGCCCTTGTTTCAAGGCTTGAGCTACAATTTTGCTTAGTAATCCCTTCTCGATTTCAACCATGGATTCAGGCCAATGCTGAGAATATATTTATATCAGGTGAAAGTTTACGGATAATTGATCTATTTAGCTATAATTAAATATGAATCAAGCTGAATCAATAAATGCACAGCACAAATTGGCTGAATATGTAGTCATCATTTGACAATTGAATAATTCGAGGTGGGGGAAACCCAAGTTAGGAGTAAACAATGCATATACGCTGTTCTTACTGCCGGCACTCGTTTAACTTATCGCGAGATTATCTGTCTCAAGCATTAGCAGAGGCGGAAAAGGAAAAACAGAAATACCATGGGGTCGAGTGTATGAAGTGCCGGAAGATTATCAAAGTTCCACTATCTCAAATGAGGCGTTATGCGCCGCGACCTGAAACCATTGAAGAAGAAGAGAGCTCCGATTAGGAATATAAATTCGATAGTTTTTCAACTTGACTAATCAATTATTGGTAGATCTATTCGATAACGGAATCTGGCGCCCACCATTACCAAGATTCGGAGTCGGCTATATGCACATGGATTAGGGAAGTTGAAATCAGCTGCCGGGAAGGGGAAGCCAACCAATGGTAGCAAACAAGTATGATATTATTTTGAGGACGTCTATTCGGTCCATTCAAGAATCTGTTCACCGATATGGACGGTGTCGCCTGTTTTGACGCCTGCCTTAACTAAAGCATCCGTAACACCCATATCTTCCATTATTTTCTGGAATCGCCGCACGGGTTCTTCAAATTCCCAATAGGTCATGGCGGCAACACGCTCAATTCTTATCCCAGAGACCCTCCATCCATGATCAAGCTGAATGATGGAAAACGCCCCTTCATCTGCCTCCGGTTGTATTATTAAGGGCTGTGGTTTTTCCTCCTCTGTTTGGGGAATCAGGTCTAGGATCTGCTTTACCTTGAACAGCATTTGCTGAATGCCCTCTTTTGTGACAGCCGAAATGGCGCAGAAATGGAATCCAGCACTCAGGACTTTTTCTTCAACCGTCTGCTGCCGGGCGACGGCTTCCTGAAGGTCGATTTTGTTCAATACCACGAGCTGGGATTTGTTTTCCAACCGGGCGTCATACAGGGCCAACTCCTGGTTAATCATTGCCCAATCCCTCAATGGGTCATCCGACATCCCATCAAGAAGATGAAGCAGCACCTTGGTTCGTTCGACATGGCGAAGGAAGTCGTGCCCTAATCCAACACCCGTTGAGGCGCCTTCAATCAAGCCCGGTATGTCCGCAAATAGTATCGTTTCGTATTCATTTAGGGTGACAACCCCAAGATTAGGATGGAGGGTTGTAAATGGATAATCTGCTATTTTTGGATTGGCTGCGCTGATAACGGAAAGTAATGTCGATTTGCCTGCGTTGGGAACTCCAATAATTCCGACATCAGCAATCAGCTTCAATTCCAATTCGAGCCACATTTCGCTGCCGGGTTCACCTCGCTCTGCGAGACGGGGAGCCTGATTAGTGCTGCTGGCAAATCTAGCGTTTCCCCTGCCACCTCGACCACCAGCCAGGATAAGAAGCTCGTCATCATCATGAATAAGATCGGCCAGCACCTCACCTGAATCAGCGTTACGAATTGTTGTACCAGGAGGGACTTCGAGGCGAAGTGTTTTACCGTTGGCCCCTTTTTTATTCTTTGGTTGACCATTACCGCCATTTCCCGCTTTGAAGTGGTTCTGCCGGTGAAATAGAACTAAAGAGTTTTTCTTATTGTTGACGACTAAAAGGATGTCACCCCCACGACCACCATCCCCACCGTTGGGACCTCCCCTGGGGACATGTTTTTCCCGACGAAAGCTAATCATGCCATCGCCGCCGTCACCGCTGCGGACGAAGATTTTTGCCCTATCGTAAAACATTTTTAGTTAAGGGGTGAAGGAACTCATCCCTCGCTTTTCTCTTGGGATCTAAGAAGATCTTGTAGTTCAGATAAGCGGGGATCTTGGTGATCAATTTTACAATCACATGTTCCAGAGTTTAAATTTGTTCCACACTCCATACACAGCCCCTGGCAATCGGGTTTGCAGTATGGCTGCATGGGTGTTTCCAGCAGGATCAATTCGCGAACCAAAGGCGCTAAGTCTATAAACCCATCTTCACCAATGCCGTATTCCCCCGGGGGTGCAGCGTGGGCCGGATAATAAAACAGGTCTTCCAATTGGAGCGCAACAGGAAGGAGCAGATCAGTTAGACAGCGAGCACATTCGGCCGCGATTTTCGTGTGAAGTATACCTGTGATATAGATACCCTTTGAGTTGCGGATCGCTTCGAAGGTTCCCGTTAGAGGACTAATAATCAGATCGTCTTCGAGGGAAATGGTTGGATAGTCAATAAAGGTTTCTCGGCTGGTTCCTGGGCTGGCCACGATCAAGAAACCATAATTAAACCTTAACATCGATGGACGTTTTGAGCGTTCTTTTGTCATATTTTTCGTGGGATTTTTGCGATGAATTAGAATTTATAGCGAGTATAACATGGGCTTACAATAGCGGGCAATTGCTCTAAAGTGGTACATAACCAGGTTAAATTATATAAATTACTCATGGAAATTTAACAATTCGCCTGTACTTAAGGTAGAGAAGTTAGGGATTTTGATCCAGCGTTCCTGCCCGGCAAAAATGTTATTATCCCTGGCTAATGTACAAGGAAAAAATGTCTAAGCGTTTACTTTTAGCCACAAAGAATCCTGGAAAGTTGAAAGAGTACGCTGAATTATTCATTGAACTCGACCTTGAATGGCTTAACCTGGATGAGATGGGAATCAACCTGGATGTTGAAGAGAGCGGTGAGACCTTCAAGGAGAACGCAATAATTAAAGCCACATCATACGCCAAGGCATCCGGATGCCTGACCATGGCTGATGACTCTGGTCTGGAGGTAGATGCTTTAAATGGGCGACCAGGTGTTAGAACTGCCCGTTTTGGTGGCCCTCACCTGTCAGCTGAGGAAAGATACCGCCACCTTTTAACATTAATGGAAAGAATTCCAGAAAATCAAAGAAGCGCCCGCTTTAAATGCGTGATCGCCTTAGCATTACCTGGCGGTTTGGTAGGCATATCACAAGGGATATGTGAGGGCGCTATTGCCAATAGTCCCAGAGGAAGCGGTGGTTTTGGATATGATCCGATCTTTTATCTACCCACTATTGGTAAGACCATGGCGGAGTTAACCTCTAATGAAAAGCATAGAGTCAGTCATCGTGGACTAGCCGTAGCCAATATTAAACCAATTCTAGAACCCCTACTATCAGAGACAAATAAAAACATTACATAATGCGACATCTGGCGATCTTTATGTTAAGCGTTCTCAGCTCAATCGTAGGATAAATAGCGGTTGACCCCACTGGAGGCGGCCGCTAGAATGGCGCGGCTGCGATTAAGATAGCGGTTTAGGAAGGAAGAGATGAGCCGATTAATCATTGAGGGAGGGCACAAACTTCAAGGATCCATTACGACCAGTGGGAATAAGAATGCTGCCTTAAAGCTTCTACCGGCTTGTTTGCTAACTGATCAACCCTGCATCCTGCATAATATACCAGATATCGCAGACGTTAGGACTACCATCGCCATTATGCGTGATCTTGGTGTTAGTGTTAACAACATCGGAACGGGAAGCTGGCGTATAGAGGCAAGAAACATAAAAAGCAGTGAATTAAATCGCGAATTGGCCAGCCACATTCGGGCGTCCTTTGTTTTTTCTGGGCCAATGCTTAGCAGGATGGGAAGAATTACTCTCCCTGGCCCTGGCGGTGACTTGATTGGCGGCCGGCCGCTGGATACAAATATCCAGGGCCTCAAAGCACTGGGCGTCCGGATTGAGATAGATAATCAAGGTGCGTTTAATATGGAAGCGCCTGAGCTTCGCGGCGCTGGTTATCTTCTGCAATCCGAGGCGAGTGTCACAGCGACAGAGACGACCGTCATGGCGGCGATCCTGGCAAAGGGGGAGACGGTCATCGACAATGCTGCTAGAGAACCTCACACTCAGGAACTTTGCCACTTTCTAAATTCACTCGGCGCAAAAATTGAAGGAATCGGAAGCGGGCGTCTATCAATCCAGGGAGTCGATCGACTTAATGGCGGCGAATTCAAGGTGGGCAGCGATTTTATGGAAGTTGGCAGCTTTATTGGGGCTGCGGTTGTGACCGGGAGTGAGATCCGCATAAATGACGCTGGTCCTCAAAATCTGGAAATGATTAAGCAGGTTTATGAACGTCTTGGAGTTCATTGGTTGGTTGACGGAGAAGATATCATTGTTCCGGCCGATCAATCGATGCGGATTCAAACGGCGCTTGGCGGGAGAATTCCGGAGATCAAATCCCACCCCTGGCCGGGTTTCCCCCCGGATCTAATGAGCATAGCTCTGGTGATAGCATCGCAAGCCCAGGGGTCCGTGTTGTTACATGATTGGATGTACGAAAGCCGTTTCTTTTTTGTCGATAAATTAATCTTCATGGGCGCCCATATTGTTTTGTGTGATCCTCATCGGGTGTTAGTCCAAGGCCCAAACCAACTGTACGCAAATCCGCAGGGGGTTGCCAGCCCAGACATACGCGCAGGGATGGCTATGGTGCTGGCGGCCCTTTGCGCCACTGGCGAAAGCACGATTCACAACATTCAGCAAATCGATCGCGGTTATCAAAATATTGATGAAAAGCTTAGATCATTAGGCGCTAAGATTGAACGAAT
>BTQB01000037.1:0-13409 GCA_036985655.1 Anaerolineae bacterium
ATTCTGATGAGCCCATTCCTATGGGCCGCATTCTGATGAGCCCATTCCTATGGGCCGCATTCTGATGAGCCCATTCCTATGGGCCGCATTCTGATGAGCCCATTCCTATGGGCCGCATTCTATGAAAGCGAACTGATCTTCTACAATTTAACATCCATGCCTTCAGATATTAATGTTTGAATTACCCAGGGAGCCAGGGGTCCATCACCTGGAAATATCTGATCCGCCTTCTCAAGTAACGCTGTCACTACCGCCGGATATTTATAAAGAGACAATCTCGACTCTAGTAATCGCGCTCCATTATGCTGGACCCGTTATGCCTTTTTTTGGATCGTCCCTATTAAAAGACCTTATCGAACCAGGTTTGCGAGAATTAGGAGCCATCATAGCGGCGCCTGATTGTCAGGCGGGCGCTTGGGATAATGAGAGAAGCGAAGCCCATATATTAGAGCTGTTAGATATGCTTTGTAGCTCTTATCCTATCGACAGAAGTTCCGTCCTGCTCACCGGCTACAGCATCGGAGGAATTGGAACCTGGTACATCGCCGGCCGCAATCAAGATAAATTTTCTGCTGCACTACCCATGGCTGCCAATCCTCCACCATGGGTTACAAAGACTAATTGGACCTTGCCGATTTATGTTATTCACGGTCTCCAGGATGAGTTATTCCCGATCCAGGCCTCTCGTGACGTCGTTACAGAGCTCAGGGGACAAGGGGTTGACATTACCATGGTGGAGGTTGATCCGGCTAGTCATTACGAAACAGGTCGGTTTTACCGGCCGCTTCGGGTTGCAGTTCCCTGGATCCGTAATTGCTGGTCTAACAAAGAGTAAAAATCTCAACCCATAACATTAGACCTTCTTCAATTAGCCTTTGATATAATATTGTTAACTAAGTCTAAGGTGTAATTCGTCATTGGTTTTCCAATAATTGGACTTCCTTGAAGTTGGAAAATGTGAATACCAGGAGTTTTCATGAGCTAACGCACACCAACAGGGATGAAAACAAACTTGCACTGAGCGCAGCCGAAGTATCTGATCAGTGGTCATCCGTGTTAATCTGCGTCCTATTTTCAGGAGATAAATAAATGGCAACCTTACAAGAAGCAGTAGATGATTTTTTAGCCCAGGAGAATATCGCCGTAACAGGTGTATCCCGCACAGGCGAGAATGCTGCTAATGTGATCTTCCGACGGTTAATGGAAACCGGCCACCAGGTCTTTCCGGTTAACCCCAAGGCTGAGACGATTGACAACCAGCCATGTTATCCGGATCTAAATTCGATTCCGGCCAAGATCGATGCAGTTGTGATCGTCAACAAGCCAAAAATTGCTGAACAGATCTGTCACGAGTGTGCAGAAATCGGTGTTTCCAGGGTATGGATGCACCGGTCAATAGAGATGTTGGGAGGAAGCGTTTCCGAGCCGGCTGTTGATTTTTGTCGCCAGAATGGAATTAAAGTCATTCCCGGCGGCTGTCCGATGATGTTCTGTGGTGAGGTCGATTTTGGTCATAAAATGATGCGCTGGATGCTCGGCGTAACTAGGAAACTGCCTAAGGAAGTCTGAACAATCAACCGCAAAGAGCTATAATCTAAAGAATGACATCATCGCCGCTTCCAGCTTCCCGTCGCCTGCGCCCCCATATTCTAAGAAAAAAGAACGTCGCATATGAGCGAGCACTCTAATGTCGGGTTTCGGGAAGCAAGCTTTCTGCGTGATAAAGCTTATGTAGCCAATTCTTTAAGCCACTTTTTCATCGACACTCTCAACAGCAGCCGCTCACTGCTGATCGCTCTGTTGGCCGTTAGTTTGGGGTTAAGTAACACACAGGTCGGCCTGGCGTTGCTTCTTTATAATGTCGGTAGCGCCCTAAGCCAACCCTTCTTTGGTGTTGGCGCAGACCGTTATGGGCCCCGATGGTTCATTCTCGGCGGTCTAATTTGGACTTCCACCCTTTATGCTCTGGCGACCATCGTTGGCGACTGGTTAGCCCTGTTATTTATAACCCTGGCAGGTCTGGGTTCCGGCGCTTTTCATCCCAGCGGGACAAAAATAGCCAGCGAAGCCAGTTTCAAAGCCCGGATCCAGGCAACAGCCTTCTTCTTTTCCTCCGGCCAGATTGGTTTATTTGCTGGTCCGATCCTGGCCGGCTTATTAATTGAGGATTTCGGCCGCTCTGGTTTTCTTCTCATGCCCATATTATCGCTGGTAGCCATTATTAGTGGGTCGTTCTGGATATCCAATAATCCTTCATCAGTAGCTGTTTCGGCAATCAAATCAACAGCAGCAACTGCTGCAGCCACTGCCAAGCGGTCGATTCCCTGGCGCACGATAGGTCCCCTATTGTTGCTCATTCTTTCCATCAGCACTGTAGGGATCGCAACTATAAATTTCGCCCCTAAGCTATTTACTGAGCTGGGTTACGCACCAGCCTACGTGGGTGTTACGGCCGGCATTTACATGTTGGGCTCGGCCGTTGGTGGACTAGTCGGTGGCACGTTGGCCGACCGGGTAGGAAGACGGCCGGCTATCTTGATCGGGGTTCTAGGAGCAATAATTCCGCTTTACCTCTATATACCTGCGCCTGATCCATGGCGATTTTTTCTATTGCTTTTCGCTGGCTTTTTCGGTGGAATGCCCCAGAGTGTCCTGGTTATCATTGCTCAAGGCTTGCTGCCGGGAAGGCGAGCTTTCGCCTCTGGATTGACGCTGGGTCTGATGTTTTTTAGCGGGGCAGTGGGTAGTTTGATCCTCGGCGTTGTGGCCGACCAGGCTGGCTTAGCTGAGGCCTTACAGGGCTTAGTAATCCTGCTAATTACCGCAGCAGTCGCTGCCGTTTTCCTGCCTAAAGGTTATATCTGATGGTTTGCCTGTCCTTCTCTTGTTGCTGATCCTGCCAACCTAAAAAGAATCAACTGTCCAGTTCAAATCCTTCCAAGCTGAGCTTTTTCAGCGCTTCCCGAGGAACAACTGCATTGATCGATTCCGCCCGCCTGATCACTCGCCCCAGCCAACCTTCGGTTGGATGAACACTGTTTGACAGCAAAGCGTAGGCCTCCTCAGCTCTCACCCATCTGTACTCACTGTGTTCGGCGCTCAACCTAACTTTGATTTCTCCATCAGTTTCACAATAGTAAATGACCCCTACCATTTCATTATCCGGTACTGCTTCACCTCTGTAAAAATGGGTCGTACCCAGGATATATTGTGGATATATTGATATTCCGAGTTCTTCGTTAACTTCCCGGTATACGGCCGCTTCAAAACCTTCCCCCTGGTCTACTCGACCAGTGACACACTCCCACGCGCCAGGGGCGAAATCCTTTGATTCGGATCTGCGGACGATCAGGTATCGCTCACGCGAATTGTCCCAAATTAAGGCCCCAACCCCAGCCAAGAATCTCCCAATCGCCATTCTGTGACCTCCTCTAAGATCACCCCATCACCAAGGGTTAATTGAGCGCTTCAACCATTGCAAGGTTCGGAAAAGATGATTATAGTAATGCCTATGGAGTATACCAACCACTATCGAGGTATGCTTCGATATGTAAATGCCCACTGGCCGCCCTACCTCCTTGGTTCGGGCTGCGCTGTCTTACTGTTGATCCTAATCATTTTCTCGCTTAATTATGGCTGGTATTCCGTAACCTTCCTGGCTCTTGCACTGCTAATTATTCTTATTTATTTTTTAGCTGCCTCGTTGTGGACAGCTCATCAAATATACGATCATGAAACTCTCGGTCGGCTAATTCAATCGATACACCATATTGATCCTGATGAGACCATCGTTGACCTTCATTTATGGTCGAAATCGACGGCTGTCTGGATCAGTCGACGATTGACAACGGGGCAGGTCATATCCATTGATGTCTACAATCCGCAAATAACAACAGGCAGCCATCTTAAGCGCCTGCGTAGAACAGAGCTCAAACCAATGAGCGATCCGCGTCTTTCGTGGCGTGATGCTGATTTCACTCTTCTACCACTGCCAGATAAGAGTGTGCCAGCCGTCACCTTGGTTGAATCGTTGTCAGAATTTTGGCAAGAAGGAGACAGGCTGAAACTTTTGAAAGAAATCTACCGGATTTTGGAACCGGGCGGAAAACTATTATTAGTCGAACCGATGAGCACAACAGCAAACCTCCTCCTCAAAGGGCCGGGCATCTTTCGGTTGCGGCCGATGAAATACTGGCATGATTTATTGGTTGGTAATGATTTCGTATTCAACAAATGGGAAGCTGATCGAGATATAATAACATGCTTGCTGGTTAGTCGTTCTGATGATCCAGATTTTGAACAATATAGATTGCTATAACGCGATGGCAGGATCAAATATTTAGCCAATTTCGATCCTCTGTATCGCCATGGGAAAATATGCTGTCAATCTTCTCGGTTTTATCCAGCATCTATCAGCCAGGCGGATAGCGGTGGGAAGGTCCCGAATTATTTAAATAGTTCTTATGAAACGACTGAAAATATTCCTGAATATGATTCGTTTTGAGCACACTATATTTGCCCTTCCCTTTGCCTACCTGGGGATGGTGCTGGCTTGGGGGAGCTGGGAGAATGCAAATTGGTGGGATTTCGTTTGGATAACAATAGCCATGGCCTCTGCCCGAACGGCCGCGATGGCCCTTAATCGCTATATTGATCGGTATATCGACGTCGAGAATCCTCGTACAGCCAATAGACCGATTCAGACTGGTTCCATCGATGCGGCAACTGTCCTAATGTTGGCAGTACTATCCTTGATCCTTCTGGGGATCGCGGCCTGGATGTTAAATCCCTTGACCTTCATATTATTTCCAGGAGCACTTTTTTTTCTAGTAGGCTATTCCTACGCCAAAAGGTTTACCTGGATGTCTCACTACATTTTGGGATTTACGGACGGATTAGCGCCGATGGGCGCCTGGGTGGCTGTCCGGGGATCAATATTTACCGCAGACGATCTCCCAGCCTGGCTGCTGTTGGGTTTCGTTACCTTCTGGATAGGCGGCTTTGATATTGTTTATGCATGTCAGGATGTCGAATTCGACTTAGACCATGGATTGGCTTCAATTCCCGCTCGCTTTGGTATAGGACAGGCTCTTAGAATAGCCGGATTGAGCCATATCGTTGCGGTTTTCTTGATGTTTATCCTGGGTTTAATGCTTAATTTAAGTTGGCCATATTGGTTTGGGGTCGCTGCCATGTCAGCATTACTGGCCTATGAACATCTCTTGGTGCGGCCCGATGATTTGAGCAAGATCAATATCGCCTTCTTCAACATCAACAGTTACATCAGCATAATAATCTTTATCTCTACATCCTTGGCTGTTTTCACTTTTTAACGACTCTTCAAGGGCGGGTACCTTAATTATTGGCATCGAGTGTAGTCCATAGGTAATATGGGATGCCCCTGTAGATAACCTCATAATATCTTGGTCTAGGGAAATTAATCGGGTACAATGCAGCGGTGTTAGATCTCGAGCAGCTGACTCGTATCGCCAAATACCTGTTAGTCACCGAGTGAAGCCGACCTATCAGCAGTTATACGGAATAATAATTTTAATTAAGGAGAACATTTAGGAATCATCTTTGTCTGTTCCTGAATGATTCTCTTCAAATATATCCTGAAAATTCTGGGAAAGGATAGCGACAGTGGCCGAAAATGCTTTTCAACTCGTTGTTCGCAAAGGACCTCGCACTGGACAGATCTTCTTGTTATCAGAGGATTCTATCAAGCTGGGGCGCGATCCCTCATCAGACATCATCATTAACGATGCTGAAGTTTCCCGTCACCATGCCCGGCTGACATGGAAAGAAGGTGGATATTGGCTGCAAGACATGGGCAGCACCAACGGCTCTTTTGTAGGTGGTAAGCGGCTAGGTGGTGAGCCCCTTTTGCTGGAGCCAGGTCAGGTGATAATGTTTGGCACTAATGTCACTCTGGTTTACCAGGTTACCACGGATGTCGACCCCATGGCGACTGTAATCGCACCGGCCGGGATGCTTCCTGTCGATGATTCTGCAGAGGCGCCAGCTGAACCCGCTTATGCAATTGAAACGGATGATGAGCTTGATGTTGATGACATCATATTTGAGGAACCTGAGGATGAGCTTGCGCCTGAACCGCTCCTTGATGAGGCGGATGTCGTTGGCGACTTGGTTTTTGACTCCATCGCTGAGGGTGCCGTCGCTGACGACGTTGTTTCTGAAGAGCCCTTCATTGACGAGATGGACCTCGAAGAAATCACTTTCGATGATGAAACCGCGTTTGAAGACGAGGTTGCGCCCGGGGAAGCCGGCGCGGACGAAGAGCCGGTCTTTGATGAAATTGAGGACGAGGAAGAGGAATTTGCTGCAGTTCTGGATGCTCCAGTAGAGACGCCAGCAGAGGAAGTAATCGAAGTTGAACCTTTTGTTAAAGAGATATCCTTCGACGAATTGATATTCGAAGAACCAGAGGTTGAGGAACCCTCAGTACCGGAAGCTGCCTTCAAGCCCATTTCTGATGGGCCGGCCGTTGAGGAACCTACATTTGATGAGCCAGCTTACGAAGAACCCATTTTTGATGAGCCCATTTCTGATGGGCCCATTTCTGATGAGCCCATTTCTGATGGGCCCATTTCTGATGAGCCCATTTCTGATGGGCCGGCCGCTGAAGAAGCAGCCCTGGATGAGGCAGATTTCTTCGAAGCTATAGATGAAATGGAAGAACCGGGGGATTTAGCCACGGTTTTAGATGTCTCTGATTCAATTCCAACTTTCGAGCCCGATGCTGAACAAGCTCCTGAAGTTGAACCAACTCCATTCCCTTCTTTCGAACCTGCGGAACAAGAGCCAGCCCCAGAGCCTGAGCTAGGTCCCGTCCCTTCCTTGGAACCTGTTAAAGTTGAATCGGAACCACTCTACCATGAATTGCCTGTCGAACCCGCTGTAACACCCGAACTTGAGCCAGAAGCCGCTTTCAAACCGCCGCTAAAAGCAGAAGAGCGGATCGATTCAGGTGAACCGATTCTCGATGAGCAAATCGGTGAACCAGCTCAAGTGGCTGTGCCGCCATCATCGCCGCCGCCAGTAGAAGAAGCAAAAAAATCTAGTGGAAATCAGCGAATAATAATTGCCGTTGTGGTTGTCCTTCTGCTCTGCTGCTGTTTGATCATAGCGGCGATTGTCATTTCATCCGCTGCGGGAGTTTTCGGCACTATCTTTTTACCAATCTCCCAATTCTTTGCAGCTCCCTTCCCTGCTCTTTGGTTTTAATAGGCCTATAAAGCTTGTTTATTTAGCCAGCTGGTAGTGACGACCAGTTGCCAGTTGCCAATTACCAGTCGCCAACTACCGATAACCAACTACCGATAACCGGCTACCGATAACCGGCTACCGATAACCAGCTACCAGCTTATTCGTCTTCATTCAAATCAACTTCTTCGTACTCCCCTTCAATAATTACGCCGCCTTGATCCCCAGATTCAGACTGCTCATCAGGACTTTGGCCATCCTCCTCGCCCAATTCCTCGCGCTTTTGGCGCATTGACTCTAGATATTGGGCAACAATTTTCTGGGGGGCAAGTTCGATAAAAATCTTTCCGCCTACGATTAACGCCGTCAGGTCATCTAATTGTCCGACCACGGGAAAGATATCGGGGATAAAATCGGTAGGTATAAGAACATATATTACGGCCGCCAAAGGAAGCAGCTTTAGATATAGTGGCACATTCGGATCGCGGACCAGGTGCAAGACCAACCGGACCTGGTGCCACATCTCTCGCCAAAATCCTTCATCCTTGGTCGCAACCGTCAAATCGCTATCCATCTTACTGTTATTCTCCGTGCCACCCTGTTCCTTTTGATCCCCGATCATCTACCACCTCACTCTACGTTTATTCGCTGTTAGAGTTGCACCAGCTACCTTTGACCCAGGACATAATCCGTAAGTTCGCCTAAGATAGGATTGATATCATACTTTTCCCAGTATCCAAAACCGCCAGCCGTGAACACGGTAAAACCGATGACGTAACCGTCCTGTCGCACTCCGGCATCATACCAGGCCAGCTGGTTGATGAACGCCTGAATTCCTGAATCCGATATCCCTTGCCTGACCCAATACCCCTGGAAATCTTGCCAGCCCAATCCTGGAGGCCCGGGACGATTTCCTATAATACCGTCAATTCCAGCTTCGGTGATTACTAGAGGTATGGTTAATCCAGCAGGTTCTAATATTTCACGATAATACCAACGGTAGCGAAAGGTCAGCGACCCCCTATCCGGGTAAGCAGGATAACCAGGTAACGGGTCTCCGTATAGATAGGCCATATCCGGCGCTCCGTACTCATGAAGCGACAATAAGCCGCCATATTCCATCGCAGTCTCAATGGCTGGAAGAAATAATTGAAACTCGTCAAGTTCGGGCACCCCTGTAGCGAAACTGCCGATTGCAACCTTCATCCCATATTGGGCCATCTGTCTTATACGCTCCTGTTCAAATCGCGCATACCAGCCCATATATTGCCGGTTTGGATCGGGCTCGTTCCATCCCTCCCAGTAGTCAACCGCTGGATTCTTGCGATAAACTTCTAGGTTTCTAGCGACAAAATCCCGCGCTTCTTCTTCTGGATTGCCTTTGTAATCTTGGCTCTCAATACTAATCCTTCCTATTGTTATTGTTTTTGGAGAGGCGCTCTTAACCTCCTGCAGGAAACCAAGATCGTCGACACCCTTCATAATCGCTGGCTTTGTTCTCCTTACAAACTCCATGATTCCTGGATCATTGTTCCTGACAACATGCAGCCCCATCTTACTTGGACCTAGATCAGTTGATGGCGGCAAATCGGGAATTTCTACCACATACGGAGTTGGCGTCTCTGTTGCCTGGGGTGTGGCTGACGGGGTTGGTGTTCTGGTGGGTAAGATTGATGTCGCCGAGGGTAATAAGGTAGGCTTCAGCGGGCGGCCGTTGTCTTGGTGCTCTGGCGATACCACCGGTATGGCTGTAAAAGTCACCGGAATTTCGCTCGATGCCTGAGTCGAAATTGGTTGAATTTCTTTCGTAGCTGCCGGCCGCGTAGGAGACGATTTTACTGCCGCTTCAACAGCCCTGGTTGGCAGTGGGGTTTGTGAAGTACAGGCTGTCGATAAAAACATCCCCCAAATAATTATTGGCAAGAGCCAGATCGGGATTAGTCGCTGGCCTTTCCACATGATAAAAATCATACCATTTCTTAAAGGTCAGGCCAATCGTTGTCCCATGGTCAATTCGTACCTATTTAGACCTAAACGGACCATCCATGGCCGGGATTTGTGCCATTTGGCGAATTTCAGTAAGTAAAAGATCCGGTTGTTGATATAATTCACCATTCAAAGAACGCTGTCCAGGATCCTGGCCAGGACCATCCTATTATATGATTAAAGCTGAACCTAAGTCATGAGCTTACTAATTCTTATTGTTAAGATAGTGGTTGTCGCTGCCTTCCTGGTGATGTTTCTTCGCACAAGTAGAGCGATATGGGGGGTGGGTCTGCTCACAGTTACCTCGGCTATTTTGCTCGATACGATACTTAGCACCTTTAGCCGTGAGGAAATTCTAACCGAGCTCGGTTTCTTTTATTTCGTCATTGCCGGGGCGCTCATGGCTGGCGCTGCCTTCTGGCTCTGGGGTTTGTTAAAATCTTGGCTTTCCCCTAAGGTGCCCCAGGAGGAAAACCTTGCCCCAACACCGGCTGTTCAAGCTGTTCCCCTTCCGAAGAATGAAACCTCTGGTAATGACCTAAGAACAGCCTATGATCGCCAAGAGCTGGTGGATCAGATCCATGACCGCTTTAGCTACGATGATTTGCTGGATCTGGTGTTTGATCTCGGCCTGAATGAGAATGATGTTTTCGTTTATGGCCAGCACGGCAATCAAGCCATTGTCAACATTGTCATGCAGGCTGAAGCCGCTGGTCAATCAACCCAATTGGCCCTAGCCGTCGAGAGAATATTAACTCCCGTCACGGCCGATCACCTTCCCCGCCTGGAGAAATTGGACCCTAATTCACCGCCTACGATCCTTCGTCACTTCTTGTTGACCAATTATTCGATAGCTGACCTCCAACAGATATCGCTGGAGTTGGATGTAGACTGGGAGACCATCGCTGGCGATGGCAAGAAGGCCAAAGTTCGAAACCTACTTCTCTATCTGTATCGGCGGAACAGGATCGGCCAGCTTGTCGAGCTGTTTCAGAGTCAGGCGCTTGACGAAGATCTTCCTTCAGCAGATGAAGCGGGTTAAGCCTGAAGGTTAACCCGGCTTCAATACCAGGTGGTCCTCAGCCGCGGATTCAACCGCATCTCTGCCAAACAACATCGTGTGATATTCGCCATTCAGCCACAAATTAATCATATCATCGTAATTGCGGTGGCCAACATGCCCGCTTTGCCCGGTCGTGTGGATGCCCAGGCTCGCCTCGAAATTGCTAAGATCGACTATCATCCGCATCGATGGTAATGCGCCAACAACTGCCGGATCATCCCAGCTCCAACCCAAGGCGTTGACGATCGACGAACCTCCGTCCGAAGCATAAGGTCCTCGATTTAACAAGGATTCGATTGGCGCTATTCCGCTCTGACCCAGTACCGGCGCTTCAAATGTCGCCGTATGTAGTTTGCCCCAGTTCCAACCGGCAAATTCTCCACCAAAATTTTCATCCAAGTAGGCCACAGCTTCTTCCACAGCCAGCAGAAGAATTTCCTCTCTCGTTTCTACCTGGCTGGTATTCATGTTGTCCCACCACCTGGCCTCAGGTTTGTTTGCTAGGTCATGGAAGAAGACACGCTGCGCATTTGAGTTCCATGGGAAAAACTCATCGGCCTCGCCCACTTCATCCGCCAGGGTTGCTTCCGACAGTTTCATGAAGAAGATTTCAAATAGAGTTGCCGGTACGCTGTCCCTGGTCTCCTGGTAATCCCAGCCGCGCATCCGCTCAATTGCTGCCTGGACATCAGGATCGTCACTTGATAAGCTTGCCAGCAAGGGGACGTATGTCTCAGCCAGCATGGAATAGCTATCAAACTGCATCTCCGCGATGTCATCAAGTGAAATGAGAGACCCTTCATCTAGAGCTCCTTCTATCATGTCAACAATCCGCTGGCTGCGGTCGCCGTCTGCGAAGTAGAGCGAGATCTGATGTGGGTAATCTTCATCATTCACCGAGTTATTGGCGGTTACGATATAACCAGGTTCTGGATTCAATAAGGAAGGCATCTCCTCAAAGGGTATCCACCCTTCCCATTCATGCTCTCCTGTCCAACCAGGAACTGGCGACAAACCATCGGCCGATGGCCGGATCGGTGTTAATCCTGGCGTCTGGTAGGCAATATTGCCATCCACATCTGCATATATAATGTTTTGAGATGGCACATCGAAAAGGCGCGCGGCCTCGTAAAAATCATCATAATCCTGAGCCCGATTTAATTCAATAATGGCCAGGAAAGTGTGGGAGGGTTCAAAAACGGTCCACTTTAAAGCTAGCACGTCTTCAATCCCATCCGTTACTTCATTCAAAATGGGTCCATGGCGGGTTTGCCGCACTTCAAGGATTTCATCCTCACCCCCCTTGACCTTGATAACCTCTTCGATCACTTCCATGTCGACCCATTCACCCTCAAATTCATACTGAAGTGGGTTCTCCGGATTAATTTTCTCAATGAATAGATCCTGAACATCAGCCCCTACGTTAGTGAAACCCCAGGCAATGCGGTCGTTATGACCAATGACAACACCTGGCACACCTGCAAAAGAAAAGCCTGTGACATCCCAGCCAGGGCTGTGCAGCCCGACCTCGTACCAGATTGAAGGAAGCTGGATCCCGAGGTGTGGATCATTGGCTAAATATGGCAGCCCAGTGTCTGTTTTTTCGCCCCGTATTACCCAGCTGTTGCTTCCAATGCTGCCGATATCACCCGCTGTGGTTTGCCACGGAGGGGGCAGGCCAATGAAATCAGTGTTAATTTGACCCCAATCTATCGACTCATTTTGGGAATCAGCCAATCCATTTCCAGATTGGGCAAACTCGTTAATTAGATATTCAGAAGGGGCGATAACCGGGCGATTATCATATGGGTAAAATGGCAGTAGCTGTCTTGTGACCTCTTCACCCAGTTCTTCATTTAACAGGACCATTTGCTGTTCTGAGAAGATTCCGCCGCTGCCCCTGAGATCCCAGGCCATGGCCACTCCCCACGATATAGTATCGATCGGTTCCCAGGGTTCGATCTCCCAAGGACCCTGGACGAGATCAAGCAGCTTCATGTTGAAAGACAGTTGATCGCGATTCTCATCGATGTAGGCGTTAACCCCAGCCGTGTATGCTTCGAGTATTTCCATGTACTCGGGATAATTTTCACGATAGTTCGCCATATGCGTTTCTGCTGCACGATTAAAACCAACGTTTCTAAGAAATCTATCGATCTCAATCGTCTCCTCTCCCAACATCTCCGATAATCTGCCCTGCCCTTGATGGCGCCAGAACTCCATCTGCCAAAATCGGTCCTGGGCATGAACGTATCCCTGGGCGAAGAACATATCGGCCGTGTTCTGGGCGAAAATATGGGGTATGCCCAGTTCATCCCGGTAGATGTCGACTGGTTCGTCCAATCCCTCGACTGTAGTCTGACCATCAATCTTGGGATAGGGTCGGCGAACCAGGATGACGCCCGCTACCAGAGCGACGACAAGGGCGATCAGAATAAGTCCAAAAACGGCTCCAAGAATTCGTAATACCCACTTCATAATAACCTCCCCGAAGGTCGGGACAATGGTTTCTAGATTCCGCGGTTATATATATCACGGGCCTCTAATACGGTCAAAAAGATTTGTTGTGTAAACGTTGCCTAATAGTACGGATGGCAAATTGTTTTATGTTTACTTTTGTGCAAAAATGGACTCGCTTGTTATTCTTGCTTAGCAGCGCCAATGCGTTCTGAATAAAGTTGGGATTAACCGCCGTTTCCACGAAGGGATGATTGGTTCTGCTGTTTCCTGAGGGAAGAATGTAAATGGCTAAAATAAAGATTTTCCTGCTGTTTGTAATTGCTCTAGCCCTAGCCGTTGCGGGTGCCGCGGCCGAGGACGGTCTCGAGGATGGTGATCCAGGCCCAGCGCCTATTTTAGCTTCCGCAGATGTGTCAAATCTGCTGGTAAATCCTTCCTTTGAAGGGGAATATAAGCCCTACGACCCACCATTCGACCATCCCGATTGCCCCTCAGGTATCTGTCAAACAGCCAACATGGCCGATGGCTGGACTCCCTGGTGGATTAAGAGCAGACCTACCGACGTTAATCCAGAATACAAACCGGCCGAACTCTGGCACAAAAATCCGGATAGGGTTCGGAGCGGTAGTCGCGCTCAGCAATATTTCAGTTTTTCCACAACCCACGAGGCTGG